>JBKHAH010000063.1:0-19084 GCA_046542995.1 Bacteroidales bacterium | reverse complement strand
CTTGTTCCTCAGGCATTCGTTGCTTAATGTTATTGTCTGTAGATTGGTCCACAACAATTACCTCTGATTTAAGCATTGGAATTTCAAACCCATCCGAGCCTAAAACATGAACAGTTTTTTTTTCAATGCGGGTAATTACGCCACCTCCAACATCATTCAGAAACCGAACCTTATCTCCTACCTTAAAATTCATATAAAATTATTTAAACTATTTAAATCCCTTTTTAATCAGACATAAAGAGTTAATACAATATTCTGACCAAAAATATTAATTTTGCGCTGCAAAGTTAACCATTTTTTTAAGCCATTTTGATTTGAAAGAAGAGTATATAAATATTGATGTTAATGAGTACGATTATCCTCTTAGCGATGAGAGGATTGCTAAGTATCCCCTAAAAAATCGCAATAATTCTAAGTTATTAGTTTATAAGAACAAAGATGTTTATAATTTAATATTTACTTCAATTAAAGAGCTCCTTTTTCCTGGCGATTTGTTAGTTTTCAATAACACAAAGGTTGTTCAGGCCCGCCTGCAGTTTACAAAGCACACAGGCGCAAAAATCGAAATATTTTTGCTCAATCCTGTAAATCCTTCCGATTACAATTCTGCCTTCAGCTCTACCACTGAAACCCAATGGAACTGCCTTGTTGGCAACATTAAACGCTGGAAGGATGAAGTCTTAGAATTGCCTGTAAACGAATCCAATACCGTTCTATTGGCAAAAAAAACGGAACGTACTCCGGATGGAGCACTAATATCCTTCTCATGGGATAACAATGAGATTAACTTCGCGCAGATTATTGATAGATGTGGCAAGGTCCCCATCCCTCCCTACCTTAATCGTGAGCCAGTTAATGAGGATAAATCAAGATACCAAACAGTATATGCTAAACCTGAGGGTTCTGTAGCGGCACCTACTGCAGGGTTGCATTTTACAGATAGCATGTTTACGCAGCTCAGAAATAAAGGTGTAAATTTTGGTGAGCTAACCCTGCATGTTGGTGCAGGAACATTCAGACCCGTTAAGTCCGAAACCATTGGCGGGCATGAAATGCATACTGAGCGCATTTATGTTGATAGAATACTGCTGACCCAGCTTTTAAATGCATCTAAAAAGGTTGTGGCCGTTGGAACTACGTCTATGCGAACTTTAGAGAGCCTCTACTGGCTGGGGATTAAATTGATTGAGAACCCAGAAATAAACGAATTGCATGTTGACCAGTGGGATGGATACATTTTAAATGGCAAATACCCGCTCAATGATGTTTTAGTTGCTATACTAAAATACATGGATGCAAATAAATTAGATGTTCTGGCTGCATCAACGCGCATGATAATTGTTCCTGGTTATAATTTTAAGGTTGTTAATACTTTAGTCACCAATTTTCACCAGCCCCGAAGCACTCTCCTGCTCCTAGTTGCTGCATTTATTGGGGATGATTGGAAGCGAGTTTATAACCATGCCCTTAGTAATAACTTCCGGTTCTTAAGTTATGGGGATAGCTCCATCCTTTTTAGAGCAAACTAAATTCCAATTATTGAATGATAGTGCCGTAAGGAGAATTATTTTACTACATTTGCACACTAAGTAATAAATAATACATTGTGAATCAAGATACTAACATAAGCAACTTTTTACCCACCTCAAAAAAAGAGATGGATGCCCTGGGCTGGGAACAACCTGACATAATTCTTTTTACGGGCGATGCATATATTGATCATCCCTCGTTTGGCGCAGCTGTGGTTGCACGGGTGCTTGAGAAGCAAGGCTTTAATGTAGCCATTGTACCCCAGCCAAACTGGCGCGATGATCTGCGTGATTTTAAAAAACTTGGGACCCCGAGGCTTTTCTTTGCTGTTACATCTGGCTGCATGGACTCAATGGTTAATCATTACACCGCAAATAAACGGTTACGTAGTGATGATGCCTATACGGCTGGTGGTAAATCAGGGAATAGGCCTGATTATGCCGTTTCTACCTATTCTAAAATTCTTAGAAGCATATTTCCAGACACACCCATAGTTATTGGAGGAGTTGAAGCATCCCTGAGGAGGTTCGCGCATTACGATTATTGGGCAGACAAATTGCTGCCCAGTATAATGGTTAGCAGCGATGCTGACTTATTAGTTTACGGAATGGGTGAAAAAAGCATTGTAGAGATTGCTCAAAAATTGGATGAGGGCTATTTAATTAAAGATGTTATCCACGTTCCGCAAACGGCAAGGCTTATTGGTAAAAGTATTTACGAGTCAAAAAAAGAGCATATTAAGCTAAACCATTTTGATGATTGCTTAAAGAGTCCGCAAAAATTTGGTGAAAACTTTAAGGTTATTGAGGAGGAATCTAACAAGATAAATCCATCTCTGATAATTGAACCATATAATAACAGTTTATTAGTTGTAAATCCTCCCTATGCTCCTTCCAGTACTAAAGAGATGGATTCGTGGTGGGATTTACCATACATGCGAGCACCCCACCCCCGATATAAAGGGAAGGTTATTCCTGCCTGGGAAATGATAAAGTTCTCTGTAAATATCCACCGAGGATGCTTTGGCGGTTGCAGTTTTTGCACCATATCTGCACATCAGGGGAAATTTATTTCAAGTCGTTCTCCTGATTCAATCATTAATGAGGTGAATAAAATTATTGATAGCCCTGATTTTAAAGGCTATTTAAGTGACCTTGGTGGTCCGTCAGCGAATATGTACATGATGCAGGGAAAGGATATTAAACTGTGTGAAAAATGCAAGAAACCATCATGTATTTATCCGAAAATTTGCAGCAACCTAAACACCAGCCATAAACCTCTTTTAGATCTGTACAGAAAAGTCAGGGAGATTAAGGGAATTAAAAAGGTTACCATAGGGAGCGGATTAAGGTACGATCTGTTTGCAAACCAATCTGATGCAACAAACCGAGAGTATCTTGAGGAACTTTTTGTTCATCATGTATCGGGTCGGCTTAAGGTGGCACCAGAGCATACGGAGGAGAGTGTTCTAAAGCTAATGCGCAAGCCCAACTTTAAACTTTTTTTAGAACTTAAAGCAAAGTTTGATATATTTAATCGTAAATATTCTAAAAAACAGCAACTTATCCCCTACTTTATATCAAGTCACCCGGGCTGTACCAATGATAATATGCGTGAGCTAACCAAGAAGGTTGAAAAGATAGGGTTGCATATTGAGCAGGTTCAGGATTTTACTCCAACCCCCATGACCCTTGCTTCAACAATATTCTATACCGGGACTGACCCTTACAGTGGCAAAAGCATTTTTGTGGAACGCACTAAGGAAGGAAAAATTAAGCAGCGAGAACATTTCTTTTGGTATAAAAAACCGAAGGATTTTCAAAAAAGGACCAATAGAAGGCACCCAATTAAAAGAAGAAAATAGCAGAAGTAACTAGTCTAGTTTAAAGAAAGAAATCATATCGTTCAACCTTTTCGATTTTTCCTTAAGCTCACTAGCATTCGAGGCCAACTCTTCCTATGAAGAGCCATTTTCCTGCGTAATGCTGTTTAGCTGTTGTACCGATTCGTTCACCTGAAGTGAACCTGACTTTTGCTCAAGGTTTGCAGCCGATATTTCCTGAATAAGATGGGATGTTTTTTGTATTTCGGGTAGATTCTTATTCATTAACTCACGGGCTTTCTCCGATATTTCGGCTCCTTTTTGCGACAAGGAAATAATATCGTTAGCTGCTAAGTTACTACGTTCCGCTAGCCTTCTAACCTCGGCAGCAACCACAGCAAATCCCTTCCCCTGATCACCTGCCCGCGCAGCTTCAACGGCAGCGTTAAGCGCCAGCACATTAGTGTTTAGATTCCCATCAGAAAGTAACCCAAACAACTCTACCGTATTATTTATAGGCTTTTGCTTCTTTTACTTTCCAGATAGACGCAAAGAGAATGGTAAATCCATTTCCCATAGGGGTGATAATCTAGACTGAAAGGTAATCGGGCATAATACTTTTAAGTTTACCCAGCAAGTTACAAGAAGTAAGATTGCTAACCAAAGCTCGCTCATATTAATGAGAATTGAACCCTTAAATAAATAACAGATGCAACTAAACCCATTGGAAGATCAAATAACACAGGAATCAATGTAATTATTAGCTCTTTAGACATGGCTTGTTAATGTTTGAGTTAATCAAATGTATGAAAAAAAAGCCCCTAGGATAAACCCAGAGGCTTTAAATAGTTATAACTAGTAGCAACTAATGCAATATGCTACGCTATAGATTCTCCAATTAGGAATACTGCCGCCAAAGCAACAATTGCGTAAAGTTCTGGGAATACTGCAAGAATAAGTGTATTACCAAACACTTTGTGTCCTGATCCGATTGCTGCAATACCATTGGCACATACTTGGCCCTGACGAATACCAGATAGAAGGCCAACAAAACCCATTGCAAGACCAGCACCGAAAATTGCTGCTGCAGCAGCCCATGTCATATCGGGTTGTAAGTGTCCCATTACCATAAAGTAACCAGCAAATCCGTAGAGACCCTGTGTGCCAGGAAGGGCGCTAAGCACCATGTAGTTACCAAAAGCAGAAGGATCTTTTTTCATTGCCCCTACTGAAGCATTACCACCGTAAGAAACGCCAAAAGCACTTCCAATTCCTGATAGTAGGATCATAATACCTATTCCAAGGTAAGCATAAACAATTGGTTCCATAATTATCTGTTTTATTAAAGGTTATTGTAATTTATTTAACTAATTTCTTAAAATTTATTTCTTTAAACTGTTTCTTGTTTCTTGAAAGGCTCATAGCTTTTCCCTCCTCCTGTAAAACCTGCGTTTTTATAAAACTCTACAAAAGTAAGACGCATTGGATGAACCAGTGAGCCTAGAGCCGACATAAACAGGTTTATTGAATGGCCAATGATTAGAATGATAATGGTAACTATTGCACCTGCTATGGGGATATCGGGTGCTAAACCAAATGCCAAACTATTAAATACGTTACCAAGAATTGCACTTGATAAACCTAATGCAAACAAACGTATATAGGAAAGCACATCGCCAAACAAGCCTGTTATCATATTGTAAATATTCCATAACCCAAGTCCGAAATTGGTAAAAGGATTCTTTCCAGGGCTATTGAAGAACAGGATTCCTACTCCTGATATACCCATTAGAACGTAATGCGCAGTACCCATAAGTTCAACGTTTGAACCCTCTAGCTGAGAAAGTCCATAGAATATTGCTGAGCCAATAATAAGAACAATCCAACTAATTGTTGTGATGGCATGAGCCCAACCATACATCTTAATTTGGTTAGCCGCTTTGAGGAACATTCCAAAAATTATCTGTAGAGCACCCACTATTAGAGCCAAGCTAAATAGTTGGTTTTGATCAAGAAACATGTCTCTAAATCGATCCAGAAATGCAACCTCGACTTTTACAAGTTCTATGCCAAACAATGTTCCAGTTAAAATTCCAAAAATTACCGTTGATATGCCCAGAAGTTGAACCAACGACATGATTGGACGCATCTTGTTGTTGTCTGACATCAGTTTATAGGCAGTTGCTCCTAGTAGAAGTATCAGACCGTAACCCGCATCTCCCAAGCAAAAGCCAAAAAACATCATAAAGAATGGGGCAAAGAATGGTGTAAGATCCAATTCTTTATACAATGGGCTGGTAAAAAGATTGCCTATTGGTTCAAAGAGCTTTGCAAACTTACTATTCTTCAACTCAATAGGAGCCTCTTCGTTAGGCTGAGCCTTTTCTGAAATGTAGGCTATACTCTCCTTCTCAAGAAAATCAACAAGTTTATCATTCTTGGTTTCAGGAATCCAGCCCTGAAGCACCATAAGAGTATCTTCGGCCTCTTTTTCAGCGCTAGATTGAACAGCAATGAACTCAAGTTCATTCACAAGTTTTCCTTTCGTCTCCTCCATTATGCTTGAGTACTGAGCAAGGTCTGTAAAACGCTTGTCAATAATATTCAAGCGTTTCTTGTACTCATCTATCTCGTTCTGTTTCTGCTTAAACGTAAAGGATGGTAGTTTTACTTCCAGACTTTCAAATTGAACATCAATCTCTTCATCCTTCTCAAGAACAACAAAGTAAACATTGCCGTTTTCACGGGCAATAACTTCCACAGGGTTCTCTGCAGCCCACTCATCTGAGAAGCCTTTTTCTGAAGAAATGTAGAATCTTAAATTGACTCCTTGTTCCTCAATGGCTTTAATGGTTTCCGGGCTAAACTCACCCCATGGGCGCGCATCGGCAAGGTCTTTATTTGCCTTACGTATGGTAGCTTCCAACTGCTCTGCCTCCTTTTGCAGATCCTCAAATTCCTTTAGAATTTCTTCAATATCAACATCCTTTTGACGCTTCTTCTCAGGATCTACACGCGACGATAACGCATTAATTGCAGCAGTGTATCGGTTTACTAATCCTAGCATACCTCTCTCCTCCTCATTAGGAGTGTGCGTTTGCTTAATAACATCTACAACGCCTAACTCCTGAAGTTTAGATAGGAACGTGTTAAAATCACGGTGATACACCAGGAATCCGTATTTTATCATGGGTACTATCATGCCTCTACCTCCATATTCTGCTGTCGGTTTTTCACTATCTTCATTGCCGATTTGGCAAGATTCTCTTCATCCTCCATAAAGCGTTTAATCTTCCTTATGGCGGTTTCATAACCGGGTATTTGCACTTTTTCGTAAAGGTTCACCTTCTGTGTTGTCTTTTTTCGTGCATGATCTAAAAGTCGCATTTTTTCTGAATAGAATACGCTTTCAATACCTATGCTTGCAAGCTCTTTAAGAATTTCAACTCCAGCAGGATACCAGAATGGACGTTCAAAAAGACTGTAATCCTTAACAGAAAAGATAACCTCCTCCAGAACAGGTATGCGAACCCCGGCAATCTTAATCATATTCAGCTTAACATCGTCAACCCTAATAAGGTCGTGCTCAAACTCGCCCCAAAGGCTAACCATGCTATCGTACTCGTGCATAGTTTTATCAAGTAGGCTCTCCAGCTCCTTGGCTTTATCCTTTGCACGCTTTACCTCAGCACGCAGTGCCGACTCCTTATTTTTAAGGGTAGGTAAAGCCCGTTGGCGAATCTTTAGCTGTTTGCTAAGATCGTTAAGCGAAGTTTTATTGAATTGGTACTTAATTGCCATATTGTAAGGTTTTTACTGCTCTTTTGGCCAGTATTTCTCAACCAGCTCGTTCTTAATAGCAACCTCTGCCTTAGTGAAATACTTTGCAAATAGTTCCCATCCCTGGTTAAGCATTGTATCTATTTCAATGTTAACATCAATAGCAAGAAGCTTAACTGAATAATCTTTTGCAAATTTAAGGCAGCGCTCATCGTAATCGGAAAGGTCGAAACCATTCTCCAGCTTTGTTTTCGCATTGGCGGCATCGGCGTAAAGCCTAATGGCAGCGTTCATTACCTGTGGGTGATCCTCGCGGGTTTTCTTACCAATTACCAGCTGCTTAAGCCTTGAAAGACTTCGGAATGGGTCAACTATAACCTTGTTGGTATCGGAGTCAGTACGGAGGAACAGCTGCCCCTCTGTAATGTATCCTGTGTTATCGGGGATTGCGTGGGTAATATCGCCACCCGACAGGGTTGTTACCGCCACAATGGTTATTGAGCCACCATCGGGGAACTGAACAGCCTTCTCGTAAAGTTTTGCCAAGTCGGAATAGAGTGAGCCAGGCATTGAGTCCTTTGATGGAATCTGATCCATTCTGTTTGAAACGATACTCAAAGCATCGGCATAGAGCGTCATGTCTGTTAGTAGAACCAGTACCTTCTCATTCTTTTCAGTTGCAAAATGTTCAGCTGCTGTTAGCGCCATATCAGGGACCAGCAGCCTTTCTACAGGTGGTTGCTCGGTTGTATTTACAAAACAGATAATCCTATCGAGCGCTCCCGCATTCTCAAATACATTTTTAAAGAACAGGAAGTCGTCGTTGGTAAGTCCCATGCCCCCAAGTATAATTTTATCGGCCTTTGCACGGAGTGCAACCATTGCCATTACTTGGTTAAAGGGCTGGTTAGGATCGGCGAAGAATGGTATTTTCTGGCCCGTTACCAACGTGTTGTTAAGGTCGATACCAGCAATACCGGTTGCAATTAGCTCTGAAGGCTGCTTACGCTTTAGCGGATTTACTGATGGTCCGCCAATCTCACGTTTTGTTCCTTCTACTTCGGTACCACCAAATAGTGGTTGCCCAAATGCATCGAAGAAACGTCCAGCAAGGTCGTCACCTACCTTTAGGGAAGGTGCTTCGCCATAGAATACCACTTCGGCGTTGGTTGGAATACCATCGGTACCTCCAAATATCTGAAGGGTAACCATATCGCCCTGAATTTTTACAACCTGAGCCAGCTTGCCATGTACCATGGCGAGCTCCTCGTTTGATACACCCTCTGCTTTAAGAGTACACGTTGCTTTGGTGATTCCAACGAGCTGCGTGTATATTTTCTGAAAAGCTTTTGTCTCCATTATTTTGCCTTTCTTTCGTTTAGTATTGAAACAACTTCTTTCTCATATTTCTCAAACTCCTCGCTTTCAAACACTGAGTAGTTCATCTGTCTAAGAGCATTAATAACACTTTTGTAGAATTTTGAGCACTCCTCAAAATGCTCGAAATCAAAAGTCATATCACAAATATCAATCACTTTATCGAGCATGTATTTCTGACGAGTTAGTGGAGATGAAGAGTCAATTTTATCAAAAGCATCCTGCTGAAGTATGATAAAATCTATTAGTTCGGCCTTCCAAAAGCGATCGTGATACTCTATTGGCACCCCATCATCTCCCAGGATATTAATCTGCTCGTAGGCCTCTTTACCTCTTTGAACGAAGTTTTTTGATCTATTAACAGATTCAACCCAATTCTCATCAATGGTTTTATTGAGATACTCAATAATTTCTGGATATTCCAGATATTTTGAGTACGATTCCATTGGGTCAATGGCAGGGTATCGTTTGCTATCGGCACGTTGCTGCGATAGGGCATAAAAACAGCGTGCAGCTTTTTTTGTTGATTCCGTTACTGGTTCCTTAAGGTTACCTCCTGCTGGTGATACTGTGCCGATAAATGTTACCGAACCGGTATCTCCATTGTTAAGATAAACCAAACCTGCTCTTGAGTAGAAGTTTGCGATAACTGCAGGGAGGTCCATTGGGTAAGCATCAGGTCCAGGTAGCTCCTCAAGGCGGTTACTCATTTCACGAAGAGCCTGCGCCCAGCGAGAGGTTGAATCGGCCAGCAGAAGAACCTTAAGCCCCATGCTACGGTAGTACTCTGCAATTGTCATTGCTGTATATACAGAAGCCTCTCTAGCTGCAACGGGCATGTTGGAGGTATTCGCAATAATGGTTGTACGCTCCATAAGCTTGCGCCCTGTACGTGGGTCTTCAAGGTGAGGGAATTCTGCAAAAATCTCTACCACCTCATTGGCACGTTCGCCACAAGCAGCCATAACAATTAGGTCGGCCTCAGCTTGTTTCGATATGGCGTGCTGCAGTACCGTTTTACCGCAACCGAAAGGACCTGGTACAAATCCAGTACCTCCCTCAGCAATGGGATTGAAGGTATCGATGGCACGTACACCCGTCTCCATGATTTTGAATGGACGAGGCTTGTCTTTAAAAGCCGTAATAGCCATTTTTACAGGCCATTTTTGCTCCATCGTTACATCAATATCGTTACCATCATCATCGGTTATAACGGCGATGGTGTCCTTAATTTTATAGTTACCCTTGTCAACTACTGACTTAACTGTATAGTTACCCGTTAGTTTAAAAGGAACCATAATTTTATGGCTTGCCCAGTTCTCAGGGACCTCTCCCAGCCAATCGCCGGCTGTTACCGTATCGCCCGCTTTAGCAATTGGAGTAAACTCCCAATCACCACCGTAATCAAGGGCCTCGGTATAGTCACCAGCCTGTAAAAATAGCCCGTCCATTTTGGAAAGGTCATGCTGAAGACCATCATAGTTTTTAGATAGCAGGCCTGGACCTAATGTGGCTTCGAGCATGTGCCCTGCAAACTCAACGGCATCGTTTACTCTTAAGCCACGAGTGCTCTCAAACACCTGAACATAAGCAAACTTACCTATCACCTTAATAACCTCGGCCATCAACTTTGTTTCTCCGCGGTTGATGTAACATATCTCGTTCTGTCCTACAGGTCCTTCGACCTCAACAGTTACAAGGTTGGCAATAATGCCTGTTACTTTTCCTTTGGTTTTCATGTATTTAACAATTTGTGTATTATTTTCATATTGAATTATTTAGCAAATTCTTTTGGCAACTGGTATGTTTCACGCAGTTCAGTAACCAACTTCTTGAACATCTCCTTGCCTACTTTTGCATCGAGCTTGGTCCAACGGTAAACAATACCTGCCTTAACAACAAATGAAAGCACTTTCTCTGCATTGAAGTAATCAAAGGTGGTTAAATCATCGGCCTTTTCCCATTTAAGGGTATCGATTCGGCGCTCACGCTCAAGTATATCGTCCAACTCAGAAATTTGTAGTATGTTGTCAAGGTAATCAACCTCCTTTTTTAAGCCAAAATCGGGGGTTTGACTACGAGCGAGGGTATCAACAAGATCGCCCTTGCCAATTAGTTGGGATTCGATGTTAACATCATGTTTGCGGCAGTTTATTGCTGTAAGGATGTTGTTTAAATCTCGCTTAAAGCTATACCATTGGGAGATAAAACGGTTATCGTAGCTTTGAATAAAATCGAAAAAATACTCCTGAAACAGCACCTCTGGACTCTTTTCAGCTTGGTCATCGCTGGTGGATGCGCCAGAATCGCTCTCATTTTCCTCTTTCTGCTTGTTCTTATACCACAGGTAAAACTCCTGCATATAGCTTGGCAGTTCTTGGTAATTGTCATCGAGCTCCTTAAAAAAATCCTCAGAGAACTTTCCAACGGGTATGAACTCCTGCTTACGGTTTAGCAGCTGGTTGAGAAAATTGTGGTTATCATACTCAAGGAAAAAGAGTTCAACAAGGCTGTAATCTTTAGGGTGCATTAACTCCTGCATCTCCTCCTTAAGACCTACTAGATTAAACCCCTTGCTCTCCTGGTCGATAAACAAGTCTGGTAGTCCTGCAATTAGATAGTAATATTCTCTTTGCATCATACCTATTTCCCTCCAAAGAGCATTTCAACAATTCGAGGACGCATATATTCCTTAAATAGATTTTCAAAATCTTTATCGGAGAAGCTGATTATGTAGCTACCATCCTTTGGTCCAATTTTAAACCCATACTTGATATTCCTGTCCGGAACAACCTCTACCTCACCATTAAGATTAGCCATCACCTTTTTAGTGATGTACTCTTTCAGCTCCTTCTCAGTATCTTTAGGTATAATTACCTGCAATGAGGTAGCCTGCGACTTGGGATCCCAATTCTTAATGGCAGCTTCAATAATCTTTTTAACAAAATCAGTATCTTTAAGCGCATCAGTAAGAGGTGCCTCAATTACTTTTGACTCAATTAGATTTGATAGATTTTGCTTTAGTCCATTAACCGCTTGGCGGGCAGAAATGTTAATTTCTGTTTCAATATTCTTCTTATAATCCTCCGCCTCTTTTTTCGCCTGACTTACAATTTGCTCAGCTTGCTTTTTTGCATCGGAAATTAACTTTTCAGAATCTTCCTTTGCTTTGGCAATAATTTTATCTGCCTCCTCATTGCCTTTTGATAAGCCCTCCTGATAGATCTTTTCAGTGAGTTCTTGAAGCTTGTTTTGCATAATTTTTTCCTCCAGAAATGATTTAAGTTATGATATATTTATATTGCTTGCTGTAGTTTAAATACAATAATAAGCATTAAAATTAAACCATAACAAAAATAATTTTTTTTGTTTGATAAGAATGTGATTATTCTCATTATTTTATAACCCACTAAACAAACATACTCTTTTTAAACTTTTTTATTTACAATAAGATACCTGAATATTAAGCCCTTAGAAAAGAAGTGATTGTTATTTAAATAACAATATATTCTATAACATGCTCCAGAACGGTACAAGGTATTTAATTACCTATAAGAAAGGGGATAACGCAACCGTACTAAATACGTTGATATAAATCATCATTTTTGCTTCACATGGATTACTTTGAAATGTAATTACTGGTTTATCTTTAGAATTTCTTTTGTAAATTTACTGATTATAAATTGTAATAAACCAACAGCAACTATGCGAAAAAATAAAATACTAGTATCTATTGATTTTCAAAAGCAGTCGTTGGCTGCGCTTCATCAATGTTATGATATTGCACGTTTTATTAATGCTGATATCGTTCTGCTTTATGTAATAGAAACATCTGACCGATTTTCAAGACTTTTCTCATCAAATATAAGTAAAGCTAAAGAAGAGGTTAAAAGAGAGCTTGAAGAATTAGTTGAAAAAGAATGCATTGCTTCCGGGCTAGATTTTTACTACGAAGTAGAATCAGGCAAAGTATCTCAAGAAATTATAAAGAAAGCTCATGAAATTAAGGCACGGTTTATTGTCATGGGTAAGAATGGATCTGACCAAGGGATAAGGAAGTTTTTAGGTTCAAATACAACAAAAGTAATTAGTGAATCCGATTATCCTGTAATTTCAGTTAAAGGCAACTATAGCATTGGTTACAAAAACATTGTGCTTCCTCTTGATTTAACAAAAAGCACCAGAGAGAAGGTGGCAAGTGCAATATCTTTCAGTAAATTTTTTGGTTCTCATATCCATATTGTTACAGTACATTCAGTTGGAATAATATACCAAGCTACCAGTTTATATAACAAGATTAAGAGAATTGAAAAGGTTTTAAAGAGCAATGATGTAATTTGCACTCACAAATTTTTCAGGCGACATAAAAGACCTGATTACGAATACGTTTTGGACTATTCAAAAGAGATTGACGCTGATTTAATAATGGTTATGACACACCAGGAGGGGCGATTAAGTGATTATTATATTGGTGCTTTTGCCCATCATGTTATAAATGAATCTGAAATTCCTGTTTTAAGCCTAACACCAAGTATTCCCGTTGATGATAATGAGACTCTTGTGGAGTCAATTGTAGATCCTTTCGATATGTTTTAATTAATGTGAATACATTTTGAGAAAGCACACCCTAGATGAATGAATCCCTCCTGAAATCGCTTATTCGCCTTTTTTCGTTTGTTGTGGAAACCGAGAAGGGACAATTCTCTGAATCAGCCCTGAAGGTAATAGCCGACTTTTTGAGCAAAGAGCTTAGCCGCGAGCAGATAGAAGAATATTTGGGAGAAATTAGTTTTATTACCAGCAAGGATATTGACCAAGATCTGCCTACGCGTAGTTCTATTGAGCGAATTTGTAACGAGATTAACGCAGAATTTGAACAGCACCAAAAGGTTTGGTTGGTACTGCAGCTCGTTGAGTTCTTGGGCGATACTGGTTCTGTTACGGAAAAAAAGTTAAGTTTAATACAAACAATTGCCGAAGAGTTTAATATCCCTTATGCGGAGTTTGATGATGGCAAAAGTTTTATACTTGCAACCCAACCTGAAGAAATTCCTGTAAATTCAAACGTTATTAGAGTTGATGGGGAGGGCACAACTCCCAGCGAAGAGGTTAACTATATTTTTCAGCCAAAACTCCTGGGGCGGGTGTATTTTCTTCGAATATCTAGCACAAACACCCTGCTAGTAAAGTATTTTGGCAATAGCAATCTTTTTCTTAACAGCAAAACCCTAAAGCCAAGTAGAGCCTATATATTTGGTGTAGGAGGAGTAATTAGAGCCCCCCGAACCGAACCAATATACTACAGCCAAATAATTGGAACCCTGTTTCAATCGTGGAGAAAAACCAATATTAACATTACTGCTCACGAAGCATCTTATAGGCATAAAGGGAGTAAAGACGGGGTTTACCCGTTTTCTTTTGAAGCAAATTCTGGACAGCTCGTTGCGGTAATGGGTGGCAGTGGCGTTGGTAAGTCAACCTTAATAAATCTACTAAACGGAAATCTTAAGCCAATTAGTGGGAGCATAAGCATAAACGGGTTCAATATTAATAAAGATAAGAACCAGGTTGAAGGGGCCATTGGTTATGTGCCTCAGGATGATTTATTGGTGGAGGACCTAACCGTATTTCAGAACCTCTATTTTGGGGCACGTTTTTGCTTTAGCAATAAATCAAAAAAGGAAGTAACCGAATTGGTTGACGAAACGCTTAAGGATTTTGATTTATTTGAAGCACGCGACCTAAAAGTAGGCAACCCCATAAATAAATTTATTAGCGGAGGTCAAAGAAAAAGGCTAAATATTGCCATGGAGATAATCCGTGAGCCTGCTATACTCTTTGTTGATGAGCCAACCTCAGGCCTCTCCTCTTTCGATTCCGAAAGAATTATCCATCTGCTTAAACGGCAAACTTTTAAGGGAAAAATTGTTATCGCAAATGTTCATCAACCATCATCAGATATTTATAAACTCTTTGATAAGTTGATGGTGATGGATCATGGAGGAAGAGTCATTTTTCAGGGGAACCCCATGGATGCCATTGTTTACTTTAAGCAGGAGGGCCAATTCCTTAAGGCAGATGAAAGCGAATGTCTATGCTGTGGTAATGTAAATACCGAGCAGATACTAAGGATTATTGAGGCCAGGGTTGTTAATGAGTACGGAAAGTTAACCCGCAAGCGAAAACGATCGGCAAACGAATGGTATGAGCGTTACTTAGAGAGAATTCAGATAAAAGTTACCCCACCTGATAAGCAGAAAAGAATTGAACTCCCAAATAATAGTTTTAGCATTCCAAATAGATGGGAACAAAGCAAACTGTTTATAAAACGTAACCTACAGAGCAAGTTGGCAAACAAGCAGTTTATGCTTATCGCTTTACTTGAGGCACCTTTACTCGCACTTGTTTTAGGTTTTTTCTCAAAGTTTATTAGCGGCACGCTAAACAACCCCAATGAATACATTTTTAGTAACAACTCTAACATCCCCAGTTTCCTTTTTATGAGTGTTGTTGCAGCAATGTTTATGGGATTAACAATAAGCGCAGAGGAAATTATTCGCGACCAGCGAGTTAGGCAAAGGGAGCGTTTTCTGAATCTAAGCTACTTTAGCTATATCAACTCAAAGATTTTTACGTTAATGGTCTTTTCCGCAATTCAAACGCTTCTTTTTGTTAGCGTGGGACATGCAATACTTGAGATTAATGGCACATTCTTCAGCACTTGGTTCATTCTTTTTGTTACGGCTGTTTGTGCAAATCTTATTGGGTTAAACGTATCGGCTGCACTTAATTCTGTTGTTTCAATATACATAACTATCCCTCTCATAATCATACCTATGCTTCTTTTAAGCGGTGTTGTTGTTAGTTTTAACAAGCTGCATAAAACCCTGCTCCATCCGGAGTATGTTCCTCTGGTTGGCGATATTAATCCAGTACGCTGGTCGTATGAAGCTCTGTGCGTAAAGCAGTTTAAAGACAATAGGTTTAACCGGCATTTTTACGAGTATGATCAACAAGTAAGCAATAACTCATACTATGCCACATTTTTAATTCCAAAGCTACAGATTAAGCTTGATGAGACTGCCAAAAGCATTTCCACCAAAAAAATTACCGATATTACCAGAAGTGACCTAGTTCTTATAAAGAATGAAATGAGGCTTTTGCAAAGGGATTTAGAGGTGAGTATTATGTTCCCAACAATCCCTTCATATGATCCCAAAACAATCACCATTACAGAGATTAACAGGTTAAAGAGCTTTTTAGATGAATTGAAAGAAAACCTTCTGGATAATAATAGAGAAATAAACAAAGTAAAAGAAAACCGATACGAACATCTTATAGAGGAACTTGGTGGACCTGATAATGCTTTTGCATTTAGAAGGAAAAACCATAATAATGCGCTGGAAGATCTTGTGTTAAGCAGGAACGAACTTGAAAAAATAGCAATATATAAGTACAGGCTTATCAGGAAGCATGACCCTGCCTATGCTATACCTACTTCTATTTACGGAAGGGCACAAATGTTTGCCCCCATTAAACGGCTAGGTAAATTAAATTTTCAAACGCTATGGTTTAACGCAATGGCCATTGCATTAATGTGCGCAGTGCTATACTTCATGCTACTTACAAATATGCTACGAGCAATAAATAAGTATCTTGAACGCTTCAAATTCCGTAGGTTAGCACGCCGTATATCAAAATATATTCCGCATTAATAATAAACATATATACCTGATAATGTGGGCTATGGATTTTATAACTTAATATTTTAATTTAAATCAAAAGGTACTACTGCATTTTTTGTGTAAAATTTATAAAGTTTGAGATTAAAATTTTCTTGTATGACTGGCTTGGAGTCCGAAGTCCGAAGATAAGAGTAATAACACTTCTGACATGAACATTATAATTAAGTTTTCCTTAATTGCAGTAAATTTCCATGAAATTGTTAGCAGAACAAACAAAAATAAAAAATTAGTGTTTTTGTTTTACATGCTTGCCTAATAGTTTGTTTATTACTAATTTTAACTTTTCATTTAAAAAAAATAATATGAAGCTTGGGTTAATGACCAAGGACGAGTGTATTGATTTCATTGAATTCAATATTACCGGAGATAATGAAAATTATAATAAATGCGATCAGGAGTCGTATTTTCTAAATAGCAACGTTTTCAACATCTTTGCAGGCTGCTTTGAGCGTAGCAATCATCTTTTTGAGTTTATTGGGCAAACAATGTTCAATATTAGGAAGATTATCCCCCTACGCAATGAGCTAAAGGAGAACCTAACAACCCTAATGCAAATTGAAAGCATTGATAGTTTCAAACAGTACGTTACCAGCATATTCCTTGGAAGAGACCTCCTGGTTGATTTGGCACAGGCTGATCCGCTTTGGGAGCAATGCTGGAAATTTTATCTGAGAAGGCTGATCGTTATCAACAGAGATTTGATTGACCTGATAGACAAGTGTATTGAAGAGGAAAGGATCCTTTGGGTAATTGGCTACTAGCCTTCATCTTTCATACGAATAACACTTAACTTCCTTGTAATTAGTAACATGCAATCATCCTTAACAACACTTTTCGTTTCATAAAGAAAAGCCTAAAACATTATCTTAATAAAGTTGATTTAAGAAGAACGTAAATGTTCCCATTGCATATTCTTCAACGCTTGAAATGTGTGTTCCATCTTCAATGGGAATTAGCTCCACCTCGGTAGCCCCCTGATTAATCATAGCGTTGTATGCAGCCTCTGAGTTGAAGTATGGAACCATAGTATCGTTAGTGCCATGATAAAGTTGCAAGGGCGATGAGGGTTCCCAATCATAGCAATTGTTATCGGCAATTGCCTCAATAAAGGCAGAGTCGGTTCCGCTTATAACCCCATCAACAAAATCAGAATGAAAAAGGATTGATGGGTTTGACTCTCCGTTATAGGCCAACACTCCACTCGCCTCAATTTCCGATGCCCAGGGCTCATTAAAGTAGAACGAGTGGGCTCTTTGGAGCTCAGGGTAAATGGTATTATACGAATCAAGCACCCATAGGTAGTTATTGATATACTCAAGGTCCTCTGATGAGCTTAAAACCCAGTCCATAAATCCAGATTTATCGTAAGCTCCGGCTCCTGCTGTTACTGCCTTAATATTGAACTCGTTAGAGTGCTCCTCTTGAAGCATTTTATAGGTTGCCATAGTGGCATACCCGCCTTCGGAGTATCCGGTAAGGAAAAGGTTGGGATCGGGTTGATTAATATCTTTAACCTTAAAGTACTCCTTGCCTGCCCTAATCATATCTCTGCATGCTGTTGCAAGTGTCTGCCGATGCTCATACGGATGATCCAATTCTTTTGAGGCACCGTATCCAAGGTAGTCGGGCATTACAATAACAAAGCCGGTTGAAGCATACATTGCCCCCAAATCATTAAAATCCGATTCGAAGTTTGAGGGCGCTTGATCTTCAGAAGTTATTGTACCATGCTGAAAACTTATCATGGGCAATGCTGAGCTTGCGTTTTTGGGAAAAAGCAGCGCTCCCGAGGCTAGAACCTCATCACCGTTCACATCAACCGTTTTATAAGTAAGGTTAATACCAGCAACATCATAGTTAATGATTGCTTGCATCTCTTCAGGAAACTCTCCTCCTGTTGAGATGTTGTTAATTATTTGCTCCCTAGTGTAATCCTTCATCTCCACATGACTGTGAAGGTAGTCAGGTTGGTATTCTGGCGTATTATCATCTTTAGAGCAGGAAAAAAACAGTATTTGAAAACCTAAAACTGCTATTAGCGCTAAGAATCGAAATTTCATCATATCCATAAGTAATATTATATTTAATTAACACTCCAATTAATTGCCTCTATATTATTATTTATTAGTATATTATTGGTCAATGAAAAATGCTTGCACCCAAAAAAACCACGATGTGCTGAAAGCGGAGAAGGGTGTGGTGCTTTTAAAATATGGTGTTTTGAACTATCAATTATTTTAGATTTTTCCTGTGCGTACGCGCCCCATAAAAGGAATACAACACCCTCCCTCTTTTCAGAAATTGCCTTAATGGCCGCATCTGTAAACTGCTCCCAACCTTTATTTTGATGCGATCCTGCCTGATGCGCTCTAACTGTTAGGGTTGCATTAAGAAGAAGTACCCCTTGGTTAGCCCAATGCTCAAGATTTCCGTGACTTGGCATGGGTAAGTGCAGGTCACTATTAATCTCTTTGTAAATGTTTGTAAGTGATGGCGGAATGGTAATTCCCTTGGGAACAGAAAAGCAAAGGCCATGAGCCTGACCTGGACCATGGTATGGATCCTGCCCAATAATAACAACCTTAACATTATTAAAAGGCGTATATTTAAAGGCATTAAAAATATTGGAGCTTGCTGGAAAAATTCGATGCTTCTTTTTCTCCTCAAGCAAAAAAAGTTTTAGCTTAGCAAAGTACTCCTTTTTAAACTCATCTAATAGCACTTGCTTCCAGCTCTTTTCTATTATAGGATTTACGTTGTTAATGGTCATAATAACATTTCCTTAACTGCAATCAATCGCTAAAATTACAAAACTTTTTTAGGACTGCTA
>JBKHAH010000062.1:0-19244 GCA_046542995.1 Bacteroidales bacterium | reverse complement strand
CATCTCTACGCTTACCACATCGCGAAGCCATACATACTCACCGTTTTTTGTTTTGAAGCGGTACTCAAAGGTATGATCTTCACCTTTCTTGGTGCACTCCATGCAGTAAAGCGAGGCCCACTCCCTATCCTCGGGATGGAGATTATTTTTCCAGAACTCCAGATTGGTCCATTCCTTTGGTTTGTAGCCTAATATGTTTTTTGATTGGGGAGCCACATAGGTCCACTTATCCAGCTCAATATTATATTCCCATGCAATGGCATGAGTACTCTCAACAAGTTTTCGAAACTGATCCTCGTTATGCCGCAGCTCGTTTTCAATATTTTTTAGTTGGGTAATATCCACAAAAGTTATCATTATGCCTTCAACGGCATTGTACTCCGTGCGGTAGGGGCGAATACGAGCCTGCCAAACTCTGCCATCCTTATCGGTAACCTCCTTCTCAACACTTTGTAAAGTATCCACAACCGAGTCAACGTCATCAGTGAGGTCGGGGTAGTTAGCCATAAAGGCGATATGTGAAATGGGCCGACCAATATCCGATTGCATTACATTGGTGATTTTTGAAACAACAGGGGTTATTTTGCGGATACAAAGGTTCCTGTCGAGGTAAAGAGCTCCTACCTCCGTATTCTTCAGAAGATTATCGAGGTCGTTTGTTAGGTTTGTAAGCTCCTCAATCTTGCTTTGGAACTCTGAGTTCACGGTATAAAGCTCCTCGTTAACCGATTGCAGCTCCTCATTAGTGCTCTGCAGCTCCTCGTTGGAGGCAATTAGCTCCTCATTAGACGACTGCAGCTCCTCGTTGGATGTTTCCAGCTCCTCAACGGTGGCCTGAAGGTTCTCGCGCGATGTTTGCAGCTCCTTCTCCAGTTCAATAACCCGGTTGCTAACCTCTAGTTCCACATCAACAGATTGAGCGGTTTTTTTCTTTCGGGTTGAAGGTTTGGCGTCGTCAACATTGAAACTTATCATAAAGTATTTTGCTCTGTCGAGCTTAATGGTACGCCCCTCAATGTTGATCTTTTTCTTTTCAAAACCTTTTATGCCGGTTATATTATCAAAGGCGTTATCCTTGCCATCGTTTTTGAGTTTTCTCAGCAAGTTGTTAACGAAAAGTGATAGGTCGCTTATAAGAATGTTCATTAAATTCTGGGAGAATCGGCCCGGTTGAAGCTGAACAAACTGGTTGAAATTGTTTATAACATGAATAATATTATCGTTTTCATCAACAATAACCGATGGTGGCAGAAAGGCTGTTAAAGCGCTATCCAGCAGTTTATCAATCTTTGGACCTGTATGCAGGCGTGTTCGCATAATAAACTGGGTTTCTGTCTCAGATGGCTGATTGCGGGGTAATGGCAAGTCCTTAACAAGGGGAGGCTTGTAGTTCTCCCTGCAACGGTATATTTTCCATTTGCTGTCAACGGCCTCAAATGCTTGGTTCATATCGCCAATGCTCTCGCTGCTTCCCATAAAAAGGAAACCATCGGACTTAATTGCATAGTAAAACATTGAGAGTATCCGTTGCTGCAGTTCGGGCTTAAAGTAGATAAACAGGTTGCGACAAACCAACAGGTCGAGTTTGGAGAATGGCGGATCCTTAAGCAGGTTATGGGTTGCAAAAACCACCACTTTCCTAACAGCCTCATTCACCTGGTAGCCATTCTCTCTACGGGTGAAGTATTTGGAAAGGAATACGGGGTCAACATCGGATGCTATGCTATCGGGGTAGAATCCTTGTCCGGCAATTTCTAAAGAGCGCTTGTCAATATCGGTTGCAAATATTTTTAGCTCGCATTGGATATTATTCTTATCCATATACTCCAAAAAGAGTAGCGCCAAGGAGTAAACCTCTTCGCCCGTTGAGCAGCCAACCGACCATACACGAATTCCAACTTCTGGGTTAAACTTAAGCTTCGGTAAGATGTTCTTGCTGATACTACTAAAAGCCTCATCGTCGCGAAAGAAGCGGGTTACCCCAATTAGCATCTCGCGGTATAGTGTGTCCTTCTCCTTATCGGATTCAGACAGGAAAAGTAAATACTCCTCAAGGCTGTTAAAACGGTTAATGCTTACCCTGCGCTCAAGCCTTCGGATTACCGTATTCTCCTTGTAGTAAGAAAAATCAATCCCACTATAATCCCTGAGGATTAGAGTAATTTTTGTTAGCGTGTCTAAATCTTTCCCAAGTATGTTCTCTGAGGTTCTCGACTTTCTAATGAAGGGATGCTCAATGTAGTTTAGCAATGCCTCGGGCATGCTGGAAGGGGGCAGGATATAATCAACTAATCCTGTGGCAATGGAGCTGCGTGGCATACCGTCAAACTTGGCGGTCATCTCATCCTGAGCCATTATCATTCCACCCGCCTCTTTAATGGCGCGTGTGCCCAGAGTGCCATCGCTACCTGTGCCAGAGAGGATAATGCCAATGGCATTTTTGCCCTTATCGGCCGCCAGGGAACGAAGAAAAATATCAATGGGCAGGTTAAGCCCCTTTTTCTGATTACTATCCTCCAGAAATAGCTTGTTATGAAATATTGAAAGGTTTTTGCGTGGGGGTATCAGGTAGATATTGTTTGGACTAAGGCTCATGCCATCGGCGGCTATCTGTATAGGAATATCAGTGTGTCTTGCCAGAAGCTCATCCATTAAGCTCTTATAGTCGGGTGAAAGATGCTGAACCACAACAAAAGCCAGGTTCGTTTCGTTTGGCATGGCTTTAAAAAAATCCTGAAGAGCTTCAAGTCCTCCGGCCGATGCACCAATGCCAACAATAATAAGTTGCTCCTGATTTGGAAGATTCTTTAGCTCCTGCTTTTGTTTCTTCTGCTTTTTCATTTTGCTCAACAATTTGGTAGGGGGAATTATAGCATATCCAAATATAGCTAAATAGCTTCATGTTTAACTCTTTTTTTTAGATACTTTTGATGGATTGATAATTTGTCAGGATGAAGGTGATAGAGGGGGTGTCTATTGCTCTGAAAAACACACGGATGTGGCAAAACAATAATGGGAGCCATTCGGTTTGAATAACTCCCATTCACATTTAGAAACATAAGTTTCTGTATGTGCCAGACTACTGTTATTTTGGTTGGCGTGTACTTGTAAGTCTTGCGACTTATAGTTTACAGCCCTTAACTTTCCAACCGCTTCAGCTAAGTTGCGATTTTCAAGTTGTCCGCTGGAATAACCCGGAGGTTAATCTTCCCGGACGAAGCGTCGTTTTTTGTGAAGACCTCAGTTTGGGTGCAACTCCTTTGCAACCTTTCGCTTCTGGTGATGTTTTTTGCAAAACAACTAACCTTCTGCATTTGGTTACTTTTGTTGGAGAGCATTGCCTCATATTGGCAAATCCTTACTTTAGCCCGGTAGGGCTATTTTAGGATTTCAGCATTGGCATATGAGTATAAACTCCTTTGGCTTCTGCTGCTTCCGACTCAATCATTCTAAGAACGCTAGGCGACCTTCGATTGACTGACCTCCTCTTTTGAGCGAACTCATCGGATTTGGACTTCGGCTCTTGGGGTAAGTAAATCTTGCGATTTGTTCGATTGGATTGAAGTTACAATTAAGTAAAATCTTTCCTTTCCTTACCTTTTCGAGCAACCTTTTATCTCTCGTCTGGTAGTACAAATATATAGCGAAATGATGGCGGAATGCAAGTTTTTTTGACGAGTTTAATTAACTCTGTATCAACATGAGTTGTTAACAATTGTTAATAGCGTTTAGTCCTTATCAGGGTTAGGCTTTGGCGATTCTATTTGTGGTTATTAACAGAAAGAGGAAGACGGAAGGAGGAAGGAGGAAGTTGGAAGATGCCTGCCTTGACTTTGCCAGCAGGCAATCAACCAGTCAATCGCTCAATCAGTCAATAAAACATTCATTCAACCATTGCCTTCCCTTCCCAAGCATGCTCCAGTACCGTCATAAAATCGTTGTAATCAAGGTCCTCAGGATTATAAAATTGCGAGCCATCTCCCATGGCGGTTCCGGCAATTTGGGGCAGTTTTTCTTTTGGTACCATTTGATTTCCGTCCCTATCTTTTAACTCGCTTAAATTTCGGGCGTGCAGCCCGTTGGTAGCCTCGTGTAGCCTTTGGTTCAGGTTGCGGATATGCTCTATGGTTTTTAAGGCCCTCTCATTGGGAGGTGTAGTAGCATAAACTGCTTCTCCTGCCAGGGGATAAAGCAGATCAGCAGTTAAATGCGCCGTTTTACCAAGGTTGTACTCAAGGCCGTATGGTAAAAAGATGCTCATGCAGGTTCCGTGAGGTACGTAACAAACCCCGCCCGTGGCATGACCCAACGTATGCACCATACCCACCATTGAGTTGGAGAAGGCTGCGCCTGCAAGAGCGGAACCATTGGCAAGTGCCAAGCGGGCTTCGACATTGTAGGGGTCTTCAATAGCAACCATAAGATTTTCACTAATAAGCTGAATGGCTTGTAGGGCAGCGCTATCGCTCATGAGGTTTTTAGCCAAACAGGTGTAAGCTTCGCACGCGTGGGTTAGAGCATCCATGGCAGTAAGGGCAGTGAGGTGAGGTGGTAATGTTTGGGTCATTCGTGAGTCAAGCAGCGCAATATTGGGAAGGAGGTTATATGAAACAAAACCTAGCTTTACGCTATTCTCATGGTCGGCAATAACAGCAGCTAGTGTCATTTCAGAGCCTGTGCCCGATGTTGTTGGAATGGCGATTAGGGGTTTTAGCTTGCTTTTTACTTTTCCTGAGCCTGCATACTTCATTAGATTTTCGCCACCAAGCGATACCAGTATATTTACACCCTTAGCGGTATCGAGCACCGAGCCACCTCCAACAGCAATAATGGAATCGCATCCCAATGAACGGTATTGAAGCGTAATTTGTTTAATGGTTTGCAAGTCAGAATCGGCAGGAACATCGTCAAAAAAAGGAATATCCGTTGAGCCCATTGCCTTGGTAACTATTTCTACCAATCCAACGCTGCTTACACCCTTGTCGGCTATAAGCATTGGGCGCTTAGCCTTGAGGCTTGTAAGCATTTCAGGTATTTGCTCAAGCACATTGTGACCTGAGATTATTTTCACCCTGTTGCAGTATTCGTAGTATCCGGGGATTCGCATTTTTTTTTTTAGAGTTTTCGATAAAAATATTTTAAACACAGGGAAGCAGAGGCACGGAGTTTTTTTGTTGTAAGTTAAAAGATAAAACACGGAGGCGCAGAGACACAAAGTTTAATTTTAGTTGTTGTTATCGGTTGAATTTACTGAATACTGACCACCCCTGCCTGCCTTGACGGCAGTCAGGCAGGGATTACCGACTACCGTTTTACCCAAAAACAACCCTAGTATATGTTAAAATCCTACTTCTTAATTTTCGTTTAAGTGACATCCTTTGACGATTTGGATAGCGCTTTACACCCAACTTTGCTATGAACTTGGGGAGCAAAAGCACCTCAAGCAAATCCATTATTCTAAGCACTGCGCTTGCCACGGGCAGATCGCCCTCAACAATTAGCCTATCTCTGGCTGTGGCGGTGCACGACGATTCCTGAAATGTGAACATCAGCATGGCAGCCTCAAGGCTTTTTATTTTCATTGAAAGAGTTATCATCTTGCCTTTGGGGTTTGAACCGTAGTAGCGGATTTTACCATGCTTATCCTTGCCAACAATCATATGGGGGCCGTTGGGTGCTACACACAGATTTAGCATAAAGCCGGGGGGCATATTCTCAAACTCCCTTTTTGCAATGGGGTCAACCTTGGCAACGGCTTGGAAAGCACGTCCAAAGATAAATAGCAGCAGACCAACGTAAATACGTTTTAATCGTTTTTTGCCAGGCTTAACTATAGGATAATCTTCACAACTCATGGCTTGCCCTCCATATCTTTTGTAAGAAATTGTAGCAGTATTCCTTGCTAATTTGCCCTTTGCTTTTCTCCTCAACCTTTTGGGCAATATTGCGTAATTGATATTCTTGAATTTTTAAATCGCTTAAAGATTTTGGAATTGTGTCACCAAAAAAATTAGTAAAGTTTTTTATCTCTTCAATGGCTTTTGAGATTTTAACTTCTTTTGGGGTAGAGCAGAATTGGTCAATTCCCACAAGTGCCAGAAGAAGGTCTGCTCTCAGCTGGTGGTTTTGGTCAACTTTATGCTGAAGCGATGGCGCTAGCATCATGCCAGCGAGCATTCCCTGTGCTAACCCAGCCTCTTTTGCCAGAAATTCTGCCGACAGGCAGCAGATATGTCCCTGAGTGTTTGACTGAATTGTGCCAGCTATGGCAATGCCGTTTATTAATCCAGCAGAAGCCTTTTTATCGTTTGGATTTTTTGCAACGATTGTCAGATTATCCATAATAAGCCGAATGGCTGAAAAGGCCGATGCATCGACAAATGGATTGTTATTGGCCATTTCGGCACCCTCAATACAATGTGTAAGGGAATAGAGCGCTACGTATAGAACCGATTGCAGGTTGTACTTTGCGCAAACCATTCGATTATCGATGCAAACAATATCAGGGTAAAGAAAATCAGATTTAAGAATTTTCCCATCAATATTAACAGAATTGGTGACCTCATACCCGTTAACCTTTGCCGTGGCAATGTAAACTAGAGGAGAAAGCGGTGAGTCTATTTTCAGAGTTTCTTTAATCCCAATCCCATTTACTTTTAGGTTTAGGGTTTTGGCTATATCCATAACCGATTCGCCCCCAAGGGCGATGATTGAGTCGCACCCGCGCCAATTGAATAGTCCGGCTAGCCTTTCAATCTCGTGAGTATTAACGTAGGGTAGGGCGTCATCAACCAGCGCGCCGATGGTTATGTTTGATTCAGCCAATGCGAGGATAAATCTCTTCACATTGCCCTCATCGCCTTTACAGGCTATTACCATTGGGCGCGAGGCGTTGTAACTTTCCAACTCAATGTGGAGGTGCTCCATAGCCCTGTTCCCTACAAGGAATTTGGGTTGGGCGAAGAAGGAGTGAGTGGTTTTGAACATAATTGTTATAGCTGAATGATTGGCTGATTGATTGATTTAATTTTCCGATTACTGACCACCGATTACTGACCACCGATTACCGACTACCGATTACTGACTACCGATTACTGACTACCGACTACCGACCTCCTCTTACTGATTCACTATTATTCCAAGTCTCCTCAACGTTCTCTCTGTTGGTATTCCATCCTTATTAAATCCTCTAAGTTTATAGAATCGTTTTACCATCTTTTCCAGTGGGATGGGTTTCTTCTTGCTATCGCTTCGTCTAAATTCTTTTAGTAATTTCTTGGGAAGGGTATCATCCTTTGCGCTAATTCCTTCGCGCGTATTCATGTAACGCTCCAAAACATATATCCTTTCGCCAGCTTTAATTAGCTCGCTGTTGCTCATTTTAACTCCTGTAATTGCGCTCCACATCTTTGTGTAAAGGCTATAATCGATAAGCATTATTGCAACGGGATGCATGTATTGCATTAACATAGCAAGGATTGGTTTTGGCGTATATTTTACCAGCGGTGGTTCCATCATGTAGGCGAACTGAGTGAATGCGCAGGTGTGCATTGAGTCAATAATCTCCTTGATATTCTGTAAGAATTTTACGTATGCGGCTTTGCCCAGCGATTTGTATGGGTTGAGCAGTTTAAAAAGCACCTCTTGAGCAATTACGTAAGCATTTAGGTGGCATCCACCACGGTTGGCTACGGAGTAGGAGAGTGCCTGCCCGAATGAGCCTCGTGGGTCGTATGCAGCCAGTTCAAGCCCTTTGGTATGTATTGCGAAGGACTCACCGCCATACTTTCTACTAACGGCTCTAGTGCCCAGGCCTAGGTCTGCACCTAATCCTTCTCCAAAGGCAATATCCTTAACTGTTTGCTCAATAGTATTGACGTTCCCAAAAGTTAAGTCGGATTGGATTATCCCTTTTGATGTTGCCTCTATGGCCCAGCCGATGGTGCTCCCGGTAGATATGGTATCCATGCCCAGCTGGCCGCAAAGTCGTCCGAGTTTGGCAACCGCAACCGAATCGAAAATGCCAAGATTTGAGCCCATTAGGCCAACGGTTTCATACTCAGGAACGGCTGTTGTTTCCCCTTCAAAGTTTCCTTTGTGGCCACATAATATTGAGCAGGGCTTACATGTGTGATACTTGGTATCGTATGTTTCTTTATAGTTTTCACCCGAAAGCTCCTTATGTTCAGGATGAGAACCGTCGCTAAAATTATTAACGGGGAATATGTTGGCATCGTTGCAGGGAATTACGTTGGCTGTTGTACCGTAATCGCGGTAAAAGCCCGATGTCATCTCGTTTGAGTTTATCTGCTTGTTTGCCAGCTTGCGGGCCTTTTCAAAAGCCTTAGGGTTTGCAGGTTCTATCTTAAACTCCTTGCCCTTTGCCACAATTGCCTTAATATTCTTTGAGCCAAGCACAGCGCCCATGCCACCACGACCAAGGAACCTGTGTCCAGAAATTATATTGGCGTATCGTACCAGATTCTCACCGGCAGGTCCAATGGCTAAGATACCGCCCATATCTTTTAATTCAGAAAGGGTTTCATCGGTGTTCTTGCCCCAAAGGTGCGAAGCATCCTTAATCTTAACTCCTTTGGAATCAATATATAAGTATGATTTTTCGGGTGCTTTCCCTTTTAGTATAATACCATCCCATCCGGAAGTTTTTAGGCTCATGCCAAATGGTCCGCCACACGAAGCAGAGGCTATGATGCCCGTTAGCGGCGATTTGGTTACTGCAGACCAACGACCAGAGCAAGGCGCACCAGTGCCCATATAAACGCCGGGCATAAAGGCTATGATATTATCTTCTGATAATGGGTCAATGCCAACCTTGAGCCTATCAAAAAGCATCTTAATTCCAAGCCCCTTGCTACCTATAAATTTTTTGCGTAGTTCAGTGCTTACAGTAATTATAGTTTTTTCACAAGTGCTAAGATTGATTTCTAGCACCTTGTTGCTGGTACCTTTTATTTTTTCCATAGGAGTAGAGTTTCTTTAATACTGGAACAAAGGTAAGTTAAGCAAAATATGCTAAACGATAACAAATGTTAAGAAAATTACAGTTCGTTTCTTAATCTGCTTAAATGTACTGGTGTAATGTTAAGATACGAGGCGATAATATGCTGAGGAACCCTCTGAAGAATATCGGGGTAGCGATTATTCATGTTCTTGTATCTGGTTTTGGCATCCTCTGTATAGATTGATTTAACCTTGTTTGTGAAGACAAAAAGGTATCGCTCAGCCAAGACCCTACCAAGCTTTTCGCCTTCATTCAGGTTGATATAACCATCGTGTACTGTATGATGTGTCATTACAACCGCCTCAACAGGCTCAAGAGCCTGAATGGAAAAGTATGCAGGTTGCTTGGAGAGGAAACTTTCGTAATCGGTTATAAAACCGTTCTCCATGGCAAAGTGAAAGGTACACTCATTGCCTTTTGCATTGAGGAAGAATGTGCGACAAATCCCCCTGTTTATGAAAAAGATATTACGGCATACATCACCCGCTTGAAGCAGTAAATCGCCTTTGTTGAATTGTTTTACTGATAAAAGATTGGAGTAGTATCGTACCTCATCATCTGTGATGGATATGAGTGTGCTGATTGTTTTAAAGAATTGCTGATAATGCTCTTCCATTTTCATAGTATATGATTCAATGTTGTTTAGTTAAGTATGTTCTTATGGTAGATTCCGTAGTAGCAACCTTCGGCTCCGCTCAGGGTAACGGTGTTCAAGTTGAGCGGAGTCGAAGCATGTTTCCTTAGCTAAACAGCATTGGTAGATGATTTTTCAAGAATTACCTCCCATATTCCATGTACCTTGCTGTTTTTTGGGCAACCTTATGACCAAGCAATTCTCCAACAATATGAAGCGATAGGTCAATGCCGGCAGAGATGCCTGCTGAGGTAAAAATTTTGCCACTTTTAACAAATCGCTTCCCTTTAATTAGGATTCCTTTTGGGGCAAAGTTTGCCATCTCACCGAAAAGCAAATGATGTGTTGTGTATTCTTTGTCATCAAGCATTCCTAGCACACCCAAAACCATTGCGCCGGTGCAAACGGTAAGGGTAAGTTGGGTTGATTGATGGTTTTTTTGAACCCATTGCATTACTTCATTATCCTTAACCAATTGTCTAGTGCCAAAACCTCCGGGAATAATCAGTATATCAACCTTTGGGCAATTGCTTAGCGAGTGATGTGGTAAAACCTTAAGTCCGTGAATGGTTTTTATGGGCTCAAGGTTTTTGCCTATGGTGAATACATTGAAAAGTTCAAAGTTGTTTAGTTCGGAGGCTACTGAAAATACTTCGAAAGGCCCTGCAAAATCTAGGGTTTCTACATCAGGAAATAGTAAAATGCCAACATTATACTTTGCCATAGAGCTTATTTTTTTTGTGATAAAATGTAGTTTGTAGGTGCTCAAAGAATTCAGGGTACGATTTTCCAACCGCTTCGGCACCATCAATATCCACATCTCCATTGCCAGCCAGGGCTGCCACTGCACAAGCCATGGCAATGCGGTGGTCGCCATGGGAGTGCACCTGTGCGCCCATTACTTTGCCACCAAAAATTCTCATGAGTTCACCTTCAATCTCAATTCTTATACCCAATTTGGCAAATTCTTGCTTTAGAGTGGCGGCTCGGTCGCTTTCCTTGCTTCTAAGTCGGCTAACGCCCAAAATTCTTGATTCACCGTTGCAATGAGCCGCCAAAGTGGCAAGGGGTGGAAAAAGATCGGGGCAGTGAGTAGCATCGAAGTGAATTGGGTTAAGCTCATTCTTTGCCACTTCAATAAAGTTCTCCTGAATGCTAACCCTTGCACCTGCTTGCATTAGCGCTTCAACTATGGCTCTGTCGGCTTGCTTCGACATGGGTTTGAGGTTTTCTACCTTGATTCTCCCCGCAATGGCACCTGCAACCAGAAGGAAGGCTGCACCACTCCAATCGCCCTCAACTTCTATGCTTGCTGGTTTGTAAGATTGTTGTCCCTCTACCCTGAATTCCTCATAGTTATGGTTCTCAACATTTACCCCAAAAATTTGCATGGTCTCAATGGTTAGGTCTATATAGGGTTTGCTTTGTAGATTGGTTACCAGAATGTTTGAGTTTGCTTGAGCCAGAGGAGCAGCCATAAGCATGCCGGTAAGTACTTGTGAACTCAGGGAGCCATCAACCTTTGCAAATCCTCCCTTGAGGGGACCTTTTACAACTATTGGTAATTTCCCGTTTTCCGTTTTGCAGCTGGCTCCCATTGCCCGAATCGACATTTCAACAGTCTTCATTGGTCGGCTGGCAAGGGTTCCAGTGCCTGTAAGGGTAACGGTTTTGTTTAGTGAGGCGGCTATGCATGAAAACATCCTGATACCAAGGCCTGATTCTCCACAAAAAAGCAGATTGTTGGGCTCTGCTTCTCCTCCTGTAATAGAAAGTTTATTGGGTGATTCTTGAATTGTTGCGCCAAGTTCCCTACATACATTAATGGCTGCTTTTACATCATCGGAATTACCCACGTTGTATATTTCTGAATGCCCCTTTGCTAATGAAGCAAGGGCAATTAATCGTTGCGCAGAACTTTTTGATGCGGGGGCCTGAATGGTTCCGTTAACTACCGAAGGCCTTACTGATTTCTTCATCGGAAATACTTTTGATTTGATTGGAATTTAGTCCTTTGGTTGATATTAGTAGTTGAGGTTGTACGGATACTATTTCATCGCGACTAGTTTTTGGAATCTCTTTTATTTTGATGTTATTACTATTGAGGTTGTTGGTTAAACCAGCAGACATAGCCTTAAGGTCAGGTAAATTATTAAGCATTAGCTTAAAAGCCTCTGCTGCCTGATGTAAAAGCCACCTCTCTCCCGATATAACATTCACCGCTTTTTGTTTGGATGCTTCGCTGATTTTTGATTGCTTGTACGATGCATCAAGAAGGTGATGGAACGATAACTTGTTAAAAAAAGGTGGAAGCACATTGGGAAGCAGGGTTGATATAACCACATCGAACTCAATGCTAGTGCTAAAACTATCCCAATCAATCACCTTACAGGCGAAGTCGTTGGCAATGGCCTTGGCTTTGGCATGGGTTCTATTACAGATGTAAACCTGAGCACCATGCTTAACCAAACCGTAAACAGCAGCCCTTGCAGCTCCTCCTGCGCCAAGAACAAGGCATTTTGTATTTGCTAAATTTATACCTGCTTCGTTTAGGGTTTGTGTAACACCGTAATGGTCGGTATTGTAGCCAATAAGTCGGTCGCCACTATTAACAATGGTGTTCACTGCGCCAATGGTTTCTGCATCTAATGAGGCAATGCTAACAAGCTTCATAATGTCTTCCTTAAAGGGAGCGGTTATGTTAGCACCTAGCAGCGGAAGGTTTCTAATAATTTCAATTATATCCTTTGCTGATTGTGGTCTGATTCGTGTGTAGAACGCTTGTATGCCCGATTTATTAATTGCTGAGTTAAAGAGTTGTGGACTCTTGCTATGTAGGATTGGATTGCCAAAAACGGCTAAAATGTTATGTGCTTGCATATCGAATAAATGGTTGTAATATGTTTTTGTAAAAAAATGGGTTTCTTCAATTTATCATTTTGTTGATACAGCTTCCAATTATCCTTGGCATTGGCCGGTGAGCCGAAAAACAAGTGCAGGTGGCGTTAAGAAAAATCTGCTGTTTGAAGCGCTGACCAACGGGAGGCGCAAGTTCAGATTTTTTAGCCACCAATCGTAGTTTTTCGAGTGAAGCGGGCGTAGCCTTGATTTTTTTTTTGCATACTTTTCTGTATCAAGACAAAAAAGTATGTGGGGTATGGGGCAAAGCCCCAATTTGTATGTTGTTTCTCCAATATTGGATTAATTAACATCGTAATCAATACGCCTAATTCAATAAAGCTACTCATCCTTAAAATTGACTATAAATATCAAATCGGTTTTCCTTTCAAAAAAAGTTCCATCTCCTCATAATCGATCTGGCCAGAGGCGGTTTCTTTACCTTTTATTGATGCGTAAGTAAATGGTGCTCCCATAAAAGGTGCGGTTAGGCGGGTTGTTAGCCCAATTTTGCCCATGCAAAAAGCCACCAGATTTTGATGCTCTAGATAAAGCCTTGTGATTCTTGAGCAGTCGCTTTCCGAATTTGCCATGCAGGCAATTTTAGCAATGTTGGCTCCGTTCTGGAAGATGGTTTGTATTATCTCATTTAATACTTCTGGTTTGGGCGTTTCCTCAAAATTATGGTACGATAGGATTACTTTTGTGCCAAGGGTTTTTGCTTTTGCAACTAAGGGTATGCGCCATTTTTCAGGAACTTTAATATCAATATCAATGTATCTACATCCATAGTCAAGTGCCAGATTTAGCATCTTGGTCATTTCTTCATAATCACCAGTAACCGTTCTGTAGGTTGCAATAAGATTGTTATGCCCACTAAAAATGCTTATGAACTGTTCTTTGGTAAGGTCAAGCATGTCCATACGAATTTCAGCTAGAGGTACAACTTTTAGATGCTCGATAATCTGGTTGTAATCAATGTTGCCTATACTTAGGCAAATTTTTTGATTAATCATTATGCATATACACTTTTGTAGAATTCCTCAATCTCTTTAATTGCCAATCTCTCAACGGTTACACTCCCAATACCGTTTAGCAATACAAAATCGATACTTTCCGATACCCGCTTCTTATCTTTTACCAGCACCTGAAAAATAAGCAATGGGCTTACCTCAGCGTTAATGGGAAGCTGAAGGCTAGTGAGTAAGTTCATAATCCGCAGGTAGTCGTCGTTTTTAAGTAACCCTTTGGATACAGAGAGTAGGGCAGCAAACTCAAGACCAATGCTAACGCTTTGTCCGTGGGGTAATCCAGTAACTTTCTCCACGGCATGCCCCCATGTATGACCTAAATTCAACTTTTTGCGCTCTCCGCTTTCGCGCTCATCGGCAGCAACAATGTCTGCTTTAATCCTAACCGATTGGCTTATAAGGCTCTCCAAAATATTCTCGTTGTAGGCTAGCAATTCGCTAACACTATTCTCCATTATTTCAAATTTTTCCTTATTGGCAATTAGCGCATGCTTAACCATCTCGGCAAGGCCATTTGAAAGTTCAATTGCTGGGAGGGTTCTAAGCATTTCGGTGTCGCATAGTACAAACTTGGGTTGATTAAACGTGCCGATAATATTTTTGTAGCCATCCAAATCAACACCATTCTTGCCACCTACGCTTGCATCAATCTGCGATAGCAGCGATGTTGAAACAAACCCAAATTCAACTCCCCGCATATAAACTGATGCCACAAAGCCTGCAATATCACAAACTACGCCTCCTCCAAAACCAAGTACAAAAGATTTTCTGTCGGCTCCGTTGGTCAGAAGCCAGCTGCATATTTGGCTAACAACCTCAAGACTTTTTGATTGTTCACCCGGCTCAATGGAGAAAATAGGGTGCTCAGGCATCTCCTCGCCATATAGCTGCATTAGGTTGGAGTCGGTAATTATAAATACATTGCTATGAGGCAAATACTTTTCTATATTTCTGTATGATTCGCCTATTAAAATCTGCGACTCGGAACGGTCCCCTTTTATTTTTACAATATCCATTAAACCATATTTTATTGCATAAAATTACGCTCTTTTGATGACTTTTTAGGAACATTGTTGGAATGTTTTTTCTGTACGCTGCACGATTCTTTGTGAATTGTATTAAAAAGTTTTTTTACAAACGATGGGTTAAGTCCCTTCGCTGAAGCAATTTGCGTAACATGCAGTACTACATCATTCCAACGGCTACTTTGAATGATATTTAAAGAGCCTTTCCCCTTAATGCCAGCAATCTCCTTGGACAGTTTCATCCGGTTAGCAAGCGCCCAAATTAGCAGTTCATCAATTGTATCCACTTCGGAGCGGAGTTCTTCAAGCATGCAAGCCAAGGTTTGTTCCGATTGCTCTTTATTAAGCCAACTGCTTAAAAGTCTAGTGAATTCATTAGGTGTAAGTTGTTGCTTACTATCGCTTAAAGCAACCTCAGGATTTGGATGCACCTCAACCATTAATCCATCCAACTTGTTTTTCATTGCCCTTTGGGCAATTATTGGCACCAAACTGCTGTTGCCAGCTATATGGCTAGGGTCGCAGATAATAGGTATTTCAGGTAAGCGGCTCTTTAGCTCGTTAGGTATTTCCCAAAGGGGCTCATTCCTGAATTTGGTTTTTTTCAACCAGGAGAATCCCCGGTGAATAGCACCTATTTCATTTATTCCAGCTTTTGAGAAGCGGGTTATTGCTCCCTCCCAAAGGTCGATATCAGGGCTCAATGGATTTTTAACAAGTACAGGTATATCAACGCCCCTAATTGCTTCGGCAATTTCCTGAACTGCAAAAGGGTTGCTAACTGTTCGAGCGCCAATCCATAGGAGGTCAATTCCGTACTTTAGCGCTTCGTAAACATGCCTCTCCGAAGCAACCTCCGTTGCAGCTGGAAGACCAGTTACAATTTTTACATCCCTTAGCCATTTTAGCGCTTCAACGCCCATACCTTGGAAATTACCCGGTTTTGTACGTGGCTTCCATGCGCCTGCCCTAAGGAAGTGGGTTCTGCCATCGGCGGCTAGTGCTTTTGCAGTGGTTAATAGTTGCTCTTGCGATTCGGCAGCGCATGGTCCTGCAATAATCAGTTTGCCTGATTTTTTTAGAATGTTGCTAATGCTTGCTTTATGCGCAGCAGTCTCAACTTCAACATCTGTTCTCATGGCTATTTTGTTAAGTTTGATTCAGTATTGTTTAATATTTCCGATTGCTTATTCTCAAATGTTTGTCGTGTTCTTTTAGCACGATTTAGTATGATTTCAATATTGGGGTTCGCTTCATGGTGGAACTCATCGGCAATTTTGTTAAGAGTCCAGCTTAATGAGCGTAGCCTTTTTATCAGGTGTTGATTATTCTGCTTCAGAATTGGGCGCCAAACCTCAGGCGGACTAGCTGCCAGCCGGGTAACTGAGTCAAAACCACTCGATGCAATGGATTCCCAGTTCTCATCTATAGTATTAAAATCGTTCATGCCAGCGTAAGCATATGCCAATAGTTGAGGGATATGTGATACAAGAGCCACTGTGTCGTCGTGCTGAGTGGGGGATAGGTATATTGTTCCCATTCCCATTTGATTAAAAAGATCTTTTGCAGCATCCAGTGAGTTTCTGTTTGAACGTTCGCGCTCACATATAACCACTTTCTTTTCATTAAAAAGGTCTGCTCTTGCTGCAGCTGGACCACATTGCTCGCTGCCTGCCATTGGGTGTGCAGCAATAAATTGACTTCGCTTTGGGTGGTGCTGAATACTCTGGCAAATAGATTCTTTGGTTGACCCGACATCAATGACTACTCCTGTTTTAGGGATTACATCAAGCACAGAGGGAAGCATTTCTACTATTGCATCAACAGGTATGGCAAGAATTACAACTGTTGATTGTTTAACTGCTAGACTTATTGATTGGCTGGTTGCATCAATTGCATTTATCTGTTTAGCTACCTCAAGGTTCTTCTTGCTTTTATCGCACCCAATTACAAAATGACCCTGTTTGCGAAGTGCTAGTCCAAAGGAGCAGCCAGTTAATCCAGTTCCTATTATGGTGATCGTCTTCATAGTTAATAAATTTAAAAAGGCCCCCATCTTGGGAGCCTTTACTGTTTTTTACCTGTTTTTTTCCTTTAATTATGTGTACAGTAGTTTGGCTCCAAATAAATTTGGTAGTAATAATATCCACTGTATAGTGTGTTAATATTGCGCATTCTGTTTTTCATATTATAAGACCTTGCATTAAACGAAAAAAGCCCCGCTTTTGCGGGGCTTTTCAGTATTTTATGGTTTTATTTTCTGTTTTTAGTCCATTCTACTGCTATTCCCCTTTATTGCTAAAGAAGTAATAATAATAGTATGAATTTGATAGTATCATAGTTTGATATTTATAGTACAATTATAAGAACAATTTTTTAACCATTGGTAAAACTTGCAAAAAAAAATTATGGATTTAGCTCTCCTATTTTTCCAACCAGTTCCAATCCAGCGTTTTGAGCCTTACCTTGATATAGCAAGTTGCCATTCTTGTCCCAGAGCGTAACTTGAATCTCGGCATCAATGCTTTCATGAATGGTGCGCGACATATCTCCGGCTACTGGTGCTAGCAATTCGCCACGCATTCCTTTTAGTCCAATAAATTCAATGGTAAAATCTTTGTCATTAATTAAAACCTTAATTCTGTCATCGTCCCTTTCAAGTTCGCTAATTCTTGCCCCAGTGTAGGTCGCAAAACTATAGAGCTTATCGTTTACCCATAAGAAACCCAGAAAACCAGTGAATGAATTGCCAATCCAAGGTATGCTTGCAACTGAGAGCATGAAGGAGGTGTTGGAGCCGTCATTAAAAGTGTTGCTCTGGGTCCAAATCCAGGCAGTAGGCATACTTTTTCCCCAGTCTTTCTCTATGTATCCCTTACCATTATTGAAAGATATCACCTTATTATTTATAAGAAAGTCGCCTGTTATGTCATGGTTAATGCTTACCACGCCGTGGAAGCACTCCATGAAAGGCACGAACCTGTACCAGCCCATTATTCCGGGCGATAAAAAGTTAGTGGGATGCTCAACCCTACTATGGATTATTCCTTTTCCCAATATTTGTTCACTGTCAACACCCAGCTCAACATAGAAACTGTCGGCGCTAAAAAAGTTAGGACCTACCCAAACTGCAAAGCGGCTGCTTGAGTAGTAAAAATCATCAAGGTCATACCTATGGTACTTTGTTTTACCGGTTTGCCCATCAATAAACTGAACAAAAGCGTGAGAATCTTCGCCCAGAGATATTCCGGGAATAAATGCATATCGATGTATCCCATCTTGCGACACCATCTTAAAGTACCAACCTTCAAAGTAGTTTTGCTTCTTGTTATAACCCTGAAAATATTCCGGGTTCCATAATCGCTTAGGTCCATATATACCCTTAGGGTTATCAGTAATACGAATGAACCTTTCACTTTGCCCAAAAAGCGCTGAACAAATTAGCAAGTATACAATTGTGGTATATAATATTTTCATCTGTCGAGCTTTTTGAGCAGGCTCTTATTGCCAATTGAGCATAAGTTGTAAAAGCTTTTTGATTAATCGCATATCAAATATAATGAAATATAATGATGAATATTGAAGCAGTTAGTCTTTAGGTTATTCATCATTATAATTATGGTCCTTGTTCTTTAGATATTCAATTATTAGATTAAGATTATTTTTTAACCCCATAATTTCTTCTAATGATATTGAAGTTTCAACCAGCCCTTGGGCTAGTTTATGAGGAATTTCTGCCGCTTGCTCTTGCAACTTTTCCCCTTTCTCGGTTAATTTTACAATTACCTTGCGCTCATCATTTTTCGACCGCTCCCTGGTTATTAGCCCTAGAGCCTCCATGCGTTTTAGCAATGGGGTTACGGTGTTAGTGTTAAGTATTAGTTTTTGGGTAATATCGTTAACAGTAATCCCATTGTTTTCCCATAAAACCAAAAGGGCAATGTATTGAGGGTAGGTTATGCCCAGCTTATCAAGGTAAGGTTGATACTCTCTTGTTATTAACCTCGATGCAGCATATATGGGAAAGCAAAGCTGATTGCTAAGTTTTAACTGCTCGTATGCCATTATAGCTCATTTTTTTCAATCAATTTAACAATATCAGGAATTATCTTTTCTGGGGGTGTCATGGGGCTGTATCGTTTAACTGGAATACCATCCTTATTGATTAAAAATTTGGTGAAATTCCATTTTATACTTTTTGACCCTAACAGCCCAGGTGCTGCTTTTTGCAAGTATAGGAATAGTGGCGAGGCACCTTCTCCGTTCACCTTAATTTTATCGAAAAAATTAAATGATACACCATAGTTCATCTTGCAAAATTCTGAGATTTCATCTCCGTTCCGTGGTTCCTGATTAGCAAACTGGTTACTTGGGAAGGCAAGAAGTTCAAAACCATCTCCACCAAATTTTTCGTGTATCTCCTGTAGGCTACCAAGCTGCTTGGCAAAACCACACATTGTAGCAGTATTTACTATAAGGAGTACCTTGCCACGGTATCTTCCCATTGATTGTTCACTGCCGTCCTTAGCTTTTACTGTAAAGTTGTAGGCACTATTCATATTAGTATTTTTAGTTTTCATATCAAAAGATTTTTAAATATCGAATAAGATAATATCGTACACGACACAAAGGTA
>JBKHAH010000147.1:0-3632 GCA_046542995.1 Bacteroidales bacterium | reverse complement strand
CTATGGAAGTATGATTCGTAAGAATCTGTGTTTTGCTTTACTACTGCTTTCCAGTAAACGAAAATTTATTCAACAAGTCACTTGTGCTAAAATAGAAGTTAAAGGTGCGCTCAATTTTTTCTTCCTTAAGCACAATGGTGTCGTTTGTGGTGGGCTGTAAATTGGTAAAAGAGTTAAAAAATTCCTCTTTGGTCATTCCCACCTGAATGCCATTTGCCAACTCAATTCCAGGGTTTACGACATTACCTCCTAGCAAAAACTCCTGATTAAACCTGGTTTTGTAAACGCTAATCTTTGATTTCTTGTAAAGAAAATTGTAAATGGTATCAGGGTTATGATGCTCCCTGGGGCTCCTTTTAATCAGCTTACGTATTCTCGTGCCTTCCGGTAAACTCTTGTTAAAGCCTTCAATGTCTTCGGTATTATTAAAGGGCTGGCTCAAAAAGTCCTCTAAAGCCATTGGGTTAAGATTTATATCAACTGGCCCTCTAAGTATTGCACAAGAACCTAAGCTAATAATAAGAAGTAACAGAAATATTCTTTTCATGGCAGAACCCATTTAATTATGCATAATATAAGATGTACTGTATCGTAAAGAGGAAGACTGGTATTGCCATGCCCCAAAAACGTAGCAATTTGAAACTTTTATGTGAATAAAGCTGGCTTTATGCAGATGGCAATGTAATTATAAACTACATGCTTACCCAGTTATCAACGCTTTTCCAATCCTCGCCCTTAAGGTACATCTCAAAAATCTCAATTACCTTGTCAAGAATAAAGTACGATTCTGCCTCAAACATACTACTACCCTCACTGTACTGAACAATGTAGCCTTTCTCTGATACGGAGGTCTGAATAAATCCATCCTTCCCGCTGAGAGTAAGGAAGAAGTTTTCCTCGTCAAGCGTTTTTAATGATTTTTTGAGTTTCTCCAAGGTAGGATTATCATAATCTTCCCCATTTGCCATCTCAACGGAGAACCCCTTGTATGCAGCCTCCTCCATTTTTGGCTTACTTGTTTTGGTTTTATCCCTGGGCTTATCATCGGGCACCTCTAATGATCCTTCAAGAAACTCATCCCGTGAAATATCCGATAGCCCAAGAGAGAATGCTTTCCATTCCGAGCCATTCAGGCTGGTGAGGGTTGCAACATTTAAATTGCCATTGGCATTATCGCCAAAATAAGCAAAAGCCAGTAAAGCCGAAGTGCCCATCATGTTCACCCTGTTGTAGCGTATCTCCTTAATATCACCATCCCATGTTTTTGCAATTTTTACTAAAGGTTTAGCGTCGGAACTCTCAAAGTAGGCGTCATTTAATGCATACTTTAAAACGGCTGTTGCATGCTTTTCAAGTAAAGATAAATCTTTGTTCTTATAAGCCTTAATAACATCCCTTGCGTAAGACTCTGGGTTTCCCTGTGCTGCTACCATAAAACCAAAAGCCACCAGTAAAGCTAAGCTAACTAATCTTCTCATAATTAATAGGGTTAAGTTTTCATTTTATAAAGCTAAGATATAGCATTTTTATAAAGAATGCACCTTTAAAACATGTTTGCTAGTTGTTTTAAATATAGATTTATACCGCATTAACTGTTATCTACCTAACTAAAGGTTAGCCATAAAAATATCTGGTATGCTTAATTATTGGCAAGCCAAACACACTTAAAGTATTCCTTATCGATTATTTGTTAGCATTGTGGCATAATTATTGAATGACTATTTTTCATTTTAATAATTTTTATTTAACTTTAATCTAAATTAACAAATTTTTAAAAATTAACCTAAACTTTTGAATTATGAAGGCAAAAAATCTTTTTAAGAGAATTGGCGGAATGCTAGTTGCATTCGCATTTATTTTTACCGCATGTGAGGATGATATTGTTACATCTGAATTAAACTTAAACGATGCTCACAAGGGAACCCTTAAGGTGTACCTTAATGCGGAGCTAAACTTACAAGAACCGGGAACAGAAGGTGTGCCTGATAGTACAATTGTTGTTTTAACCGGAAACAATAACTCGCTACATTCAAACGCAAGCGGAAGTTGGACCCGTGAGGTAGCCTCTGTTGATGGTGTTGTTGAGGTTACCGATGTACCTGTTGCCAATGGTGGTTCAAACATTACCATCTACTTCCCTGAATTCTTCTACGATCAAATTCAGCACCACAATGCACCCGAACCAACCATTACGAAAAGGTACTGGCAGAATCAAACAACCCAATATGTGCTTCCTAATCAAGTAACCACATTAACAAGTACCTACAACATATCAGACGATTATGTTGTGCCCACAAAAGAGGTTTCTGTAACTATTGAACTGGAGCATTACAGGAGATACGAGGAATTTACATGGAACTACATTCAAGAAATTCCTCTAAACGGAACCGTTACGCTTTTTAGAGATTGGGGCGGATCCGATACTCACTGGTCAAAAGAGGTTTCAGTAACCGATGGCATTCTGGAAACTACAGTTCCTGCCGATAACGATTTTAACATTGAATATGAAACAACCATACAACATGGTGATTATGAGACACCTGGCGATGATGGCACCACATGGGTAACAGAAGAAACTATAGATTACGTTCTTGAATTAAATGTTAATGGTTTTGACGAGAACCAGCCACCAAGCCATTACGAAAGAACATACAATGCAAATAATTGGTCATACTACCAATGGCAATAAGCTTCTGCTTGTATATATGAACTAAGTTTATAGAACAGTCTTTTTTGAAAAAAAGGTTTAAGTAGTATTTAATTAAACACGATTACAATGAAAAAAACAATAATAGTTTCAGCAATTCTTACGTTTGCTCACATATTTGCCTTTGCGCAAGAAGCGGAGCAAAAAGGTGGAGCTGGAGCAGGAACCTTTGGCATTGGTATAAATGCCGGGGCGATCCTTAATAACAGTTTCAACACAGACAAAAGTCTATTAAGTAATGACAACTCCATTTACCTTAGGTATTTCATTAGCAGCCAGGGTGCTGTGCGCCTTCAGCTTGGTGCTAACCTAAGCAATACTATTGACACCAGAGTTGTTAGGGACGATGCTGCGTATCTTGAAAACCCTTTAAGCAACAAGCAGTTAGAGGACAGGCAAACTACCAATAATACCACGTTTATTGTTAGAGCTGGTTACCAGCACTACCTTTATAACAGCGGTAGGGTTAGAGCCTATGCAGGTGCCGACCTTGGCGTAGAGTTTGGGAAAGAAGAAAGAACAATGGAATACGGTAATGCAATGACTGTAACTAACAACAACCCTTCTTCAAACAACTTCTATTGGTATAACAATGGTCGTGTTATTGAAGCAGTTAGCCCTACACGCACGTACTTTAGCGGCGCTGCTTTTGGTGGAGCGGAGTACGCTCTGCTGCCAAACCTTCATTTAGGTATTGAGGTTGGTTTAAGGTATAACCACCAGCTTAGCACTCAGCAATATATTACCTATGAGACCGTTATAGGTGGTGAGGTTGTTGAGATGGACGAGGTTAGAACACCCGCAGACAGAGACAGCTACCTGCCAACATACACGAAGCTCTCTTTGTTTATTGACCTATAGAAAGAGATAGGCATAATAATTATTAAAAAGGAGGGGCAGGTAAAGCCTCTCCTTTTTTGCTATG
>JBKHAH010000061.1:0-19616 GCA_046542995.1 Bacteroidales bacterium | reverse complement strand
TTGAAATCTTTCTTACTAGATGAGTCCAGATATGTTGTTGATTAACTTCATCTAAAATGCAATTTGCGCTAACAATTATGTATCCTCAAACAGATTCAACCTGCTTATACATGAGATGTTACACTTCAATCTTAAAGCCAACTACAAGCACATCGTCAATCTGTGGGTACTCTTGCCTTTTCCACTCGTTAAAGGTGATTTTTAATATCTCGCGCTGTTCGCAAGCAGGTAGTTGATGAATGTGGTTGAGCAGTTCGGTAAAGTTTTTAATCATAAACTTTCTACCATCATTGCCACCAAACTGATCGATAAACCCATCGGAAAACATGTAAAGCCATGTTGATTCCTTAATCTTTATTGTATGGGTTGAAAATTCCTGCTCAGCATTAGCACCACCCCCTCCACCAATTGACTCTTTATCGCCCCTAATTCGGGTAATTTCACCATTGGCAATATAAACAAGGGGATTTTTTGCACCAGAAAATTCAATGGTTCTTGTTTGAGGATCCCAAACGCATAGAGCCATATCCATACCGTCCCTATTATCTGTCTCATCCTGCCTAAGAGTTTTCCTAATTCCTTTATTGAGTTCCTTTAGGATAATGCCAGGCTTAAAAATCTTCTTATCAATAATTTCATCTAAAAGGTTGTAACCAATCATTGAGAGGAATGCTCCGGGCACACCATGCCCGGTACAATCAATTGCTGAAATGGCAAATTTATCAACACCATGGTTGTACTCCCCATTGCTTCCAGGAATTGGTTTGAACCAGTAATAATCACCACTCACCACATCACGAGGTTTAAAGTAGATGAATGAATCAGGGAAATACTGCTCAAGATTCTTTTGGGACGGAAGCAGGGCCTTCTGAATTCCTTGAGCATAGTTTATACTCTTGCTTATATTCTCATTCTGCCTTTGAATCTGGTCTCGCTGCTTTTGAATCTCCTCATTCTGATGGCTCAGAAGTGTGTTAGCCTTTCTTTTATCTTGATACCCCTTATATATAAATATGGAAAGTAGAATGAGAAGGAACAGCCCCGCAGCACCTGAATAGATGATTGTTTGCTGGGCTCTAAGCTTTGCCTGCTGCTCTTGGTCTGCTAGCCTCTGTATTTCTCTCTGCGATTCCAGGAGCTCAATCTCTTGCTGTCTTTGTAAAGAAATCTGCTCAGCCTGCTTCAGTGAGTCCTGCTTGGCCTGCACCACAAAATCCAGCGAATCCTCAACTGCCAGTGCCTTTACTTTTTGCAGCTCCATTTCAAGCTCTTGAGCAGTACGCTGTGCACGTTCACGCTCCACCTCGGCCTGAGTTTTACCAACAATCTCTTCATACTCCTCCTTAACATCCTGCCTTGCCAGCTGCTGCTCAATCTGAGAAAACATATTATTCATCTCCTGCGACTTTGCAACATTACCGATCCTGTCGTAATTATCACTCAGTAATCGGAGGCAATTAAGCGTTAATCGGGGGTTACCCAATCCTCTGGAAAGTTCCAAGGCCTCTTCCAGTAGGGGGATAGCCTTATCATGCTCCCTCAGAGCTCCATGAATATAAGCAACATCAATAAGCCCCGCTGCAATCTCCGATTTGTCATTCATTTTTCTTCGAACATCAAGGCTTTTATTGAAATGCTCCAAAGCTAAATCGAACCTTTCTAAATCGGAATATATTAAACCAATATTGCTGTATATTGCTTTAATATCATTTAGGTTCCCTACCTTCTCATTAAGTGGTACTGACTCTAAGAAGTATGATACAGCCTCCCTTAACCCCCCGTTCTCCCAATAAATGAAAGCAATTCGATTTAAATAGAAAATAGCTTGCTGTATATTATTCGCTTGCTTATATCTGGTAACCAGTTCTAAATACCTGTCTACGTCCTCCTGCTTCTCTTTAGGGAGTTGAGTTATTTGCTGAGGATAACCATCAATACTAAACGATGCTAGTACAATAAAAAACAGAGCAACTTTAAGCATCCGACCGATGATACTGCTAATATTAAAAAACCTTTTGAGCTTGCTAATCATAGAATTGAACCCTAAAATTTTAAACTAAAGATTAGGAAACATTTTAATAAAAAAAATAATACCAAATAAAAACATATATCTAACCAAGCTGATATCTAATTCAAAATTAATCAAAAACTTATATATCGGACATTTTTTTGACAAAACTTTGCCTTATATTAACAGACTAAACAAATCGTGGTGACCAAATAGTAAAAAACAACGGTTGGTCAACTCCATTAAAGCTCATTTTTAATGAATATTATAGTAGAAAGCACTGCTTTAAATTAGTAAGAACACTTTTTTGCATTATATTTGTCTTAAACTATTTTATTACAATTTAATGAATAGGATGAAGTTCTCGTCATTTTACATAATAACAGCAGCCTTTTTGATTGCTAATTTTAGTGCCAAAGCGCAAGATTTTGAAGTGGCACCAGTACGACTTGACTTTAACGCCGAACCCGGTGAGAACCAAACTAAAGTGGTAAATATAAAAAACCACAGCAACAGGAAAGCTTCTTTTATTGTTGCAATCTCTGATTTCTTACCTAGCAGTGATGGCAAAAGGCAAATGATGCCACCTAATACAACCCGTCGATCAGCGGCTAATTGGCTTAACATCAATCCTAGTTTCTTTGAGTTGAACCCTGGCGATCAGATTCCTATACAAATAAGCATGCTGGTACCTGGCGATGAGTATGGAGCCGCCTGGTGTATGCTCTACATTCAGCCCAGCAAGGAGCAAACATCTTGGGATGTTGATAAAGCCCTTGGAGCCGGGGTGCAAGTAAGCGGCAGAATAGGGGTAACTATTTATCAGTCACCTAATTCGAACAAGAATCACTCCATTAAGGTTACCAGTCTTAAAGAGGTAACCACTGAAGAAGATACTACAAGAAGATTTTCTGCAACTATAGACAATCTTGGGGATAAAGTTACAAAATGCAAGGTGCATCTTATTGCCTCTAACGTTAATACCTCCGAGGAGAAACAGTTCCCCTCACTTGAAGTGGAAACATTCCCCAAAATGACCAGAAATGTTGAGGTAGAGCTCCCTTCAGGGGAATTGGAAGCTGGAAAATACGCTATAGCAGTAATAGTTGATTATGGCTCACGATTTGCACTTGAGGGAGCTCAAATAGTTATTGACGTTGAGGAATAAATTGTAATTCAAAATGTTTCTATAATTGTAGTCAAAATCTATACTCTTAATATGTTGTCCTTCTCTCCTAAATCAATTATTATTGTTTTACTTATAATATTCAGCGGCCCCTCCCTGAAGTCTCAAACAATTATAAATCAGGAACATTACTACCCAAACGGTTCTATTCAGGAAAAATATCAGTCATTCATTAGCGATGGTGACACGCTAAAGCATGGTTCGTACTTTTTTTATTATCCTGAGGGTAATGTGATGCAAGAAGGGGTATTTATTGATAATCAGCCTGACAGTGTTTGGGTTAATTACTACAGGAATGGATTTCGTAAAAGCATGTATAAGTACTCTAAAGGCAAAAAGGAAGGGCCATTTCAGATTTGGAACGAGGATGGATCGATCTACCAAAGAGGGGTTTATGCAGACGATAAGCTTGATGGCGTTTTAACTACCTATCATCCCAATGGTGAAATTGATTCTGAAAGCCACTATAAAAATGGGCTTCTGCATGGCAAATCAACTGTATATTCAGAAGAAGGCGACAAACTTCTGTTGACCTACTATAAAAACGACACTCTGAATGGGCGATGGGAGTCATACCATTCTACAGGGGAGCTAAACTATAAAGGGAAGAAGCTAAATGGTGAATTTCACGACACCCTTTTAACATACTATAAGAACGGGCAGCTTCAAAGAATGGCTGTTTATGACAACGGTAAACTTGAGGGGAAAGTTTTAGGGTACCATAAGAATGGTGTGGTTATGAATATCTCCTACTTTACAAATGGTATTCTTGAAGGCAAGTATCGGGAATATTACCCAAATGGTATTTTGGCCGAAGAAGGAGTTTATTCCGAAGGAGATCGAACAGGGAAGTGGATTAGCTATCACCCAAATAAAAACTTACGCAGTGTTGGTGTTTTTAAAAGGGGGAAGTACCAAGGCGAATGGAAAGTTTACCATGCAAATGGTTTTATAAAGCAAAAAGGCAAGTATAATAACGGCAAATCTACTGGAAGATGGTGCTTTTACAACCAGGATGGTAAACTTAACTTGACCGGGCACTACATTAACGATAATCCCGAAGGGATATGGACGGTGTTTTACCCATCGGGGATGGTAGCAGCACGAATCCAGTTTCGCTTAGGGAAGCAGCAAGGAGCAGCCTGGATTTATCAAGCAAACGGTGAGATATCAAGAGAGATGAAGCTAGAGTCGCTTCCCGACATGGTTGGCAATTAATTTCACACACTATCCTACGGTCATAAAGACTAAGCATGTTTAATGCATAAAAAAATGGGGCTTCCGTAGGAATAACCCCATTTTTTATGCGTTTAATAGATTGCTCAATTAATTGATGAAAAGATTATAAACAACCTGTAGAAGAATATTCAAATTACACATCGATATTAGCGTACTTTGCATGCTTCTCAATAAACTCACGGCGGGGAGGAACCTCATCGCCCATAAGCATTGAGAAAATACGGTCGGCCTCTGCTGCGCTTGCAACTGTTACCTGACGTAGTAATCGGGTATCAGGATTCATGGTGGTATCCCAAAGCTGCTCGGCGTTCATCTCACCTAAACCTTTATACCTTTGAATGTGAACAGAACCTTCGCGTCCTTTTCCAAGCTCCTCTACGGCCTTTTTTCGTTCTTCTTCAGTCCAGCAGTAACGCTCCTCTTTCCCTTTACGAACTAGGTAAAATGGTGGGGTTGCAATATACAAATACCCCTCGTTAATAAGATCGTTCATATAACGGAAAAAGAATGTCATAATAAGCGTTGCAATATGGCTACCATCCACATCGGCATCGGTCATGATAATAACCTTATGATACCTTATCTTCTCGAGATTGAGAGCCTTGCTATCCTCTTCTGTTCCTATGGATACACCTAAAGCGGTGAAAATGTTTTTAATCTCTTCGTTCTCAAAAATCTTGTGCTGCATGGCCTTCTCCACATTTAGGATTTTACCCCTAAGTGGTAAAATAGCTTGAAAGCGCCTGTCTCTACCCTGTTTAGCCGTTCCACCTGCCGAGTCACCCTCAACGAGGTATAATTCGGTTTGGCTGGCATCCTTCTCGGCACAATCGGATAGTTTGCCTGGTAAGCCAGAGCCAGAAAGTACCGTTTTGCGCTGTACTAACTCACGCGCTTTTCGGGCAGCATGCCTTGCTTGCGCAGCAAGTATAACCTTCTGAACTATTGTGCGTGCATCCTTAGGATTCTCCTCCAGGTAATTGGCCAAAGCCTCACTCACTGCCTGGTCAACAGCTAGACTTACCTCGGAGTTACCAAGTTTGGTTTTGGTTTGCCCTTCAAACTGTGGTTCGGCAACTTTAACAGATATGATTGCAGTTAAACCCTCCCTAAAGTCGTCGCCGCTGATATCAAATTTTAGCTTTGATAGCATGCCTGACTCCTCAGCATACTTTTTTAGAGTACGTGTTAAGGCCCTCCTGAAACCAGTTAGATGCGTACCTCCTTCTATGGTGTTAATAGTGTTAACATATGAATGCACATTCTCAGAGAATGAGGTATTATATTGCATTGCAACCTCTACTGGAAGATCATTCTTATTCGTCTCAATATGGATTGTATTCTCAATTAAAGACTCTCTTGTTTCATCTAAGAACTCAACGAATTCTTTAAGTCCTTCCTCCGAGTAGAACTCGCTGTGGCGAAAATTACCGCCATTACCATTCTCCTCAAGCTCTCGCTTATCAACTATAGATAAACGGACCTTCTTGTTAAGAAAAGCCAACTCCCTTAATCTGGATGATAGCGTTTCAAAATTGTACTGTGTGGTCTGAGAAAAGATTGACTCGTCAGGGTAAAAAGTTATTTTAGTCCCAGTTTTATCAGTTTCTCCCACCTCTTTAACGGGATAAAGTGGAATACCCTTGTTATACTCCTGTCGCCATACTTTACCATTACGCGATACTTCAACCAAAAGCTTAGTGGATAAGGCGTTTACACAGGAAACACCAACACCATGCAGACCACCAGAAACTTTATACGAACCCTTATCAAACTTACCACCAGCATGAAGAACGGTCATAACAACCTCAAGAGCCGACCGCTGCTCCTTCTCATGAAAATCAACAGGTATTCCGCGTCCGTCATCAACCACTGTAATTGACTCATCCTCGTTAATTACCACCTCAATTAAAGAGCAATAACCAGCTAAAGCCTCATCAATCGAATTGTCAACTACCTCGTAAACAAGGTGATGCAACCCCTTGACACCTGTATCGCCTATATACATTGCAGGACGCTTACGTACGGCCTGCAATCCTTCAAGTACCTGAATACTTTCGGCTGAATACTCCTTACCCTCTGCCAAAAGATCCTTTACCAACTTTTCATTTTCGTTTTTATCCATACCTAGTATAATCAAGTGAAAAACATAACAAAGAAATTATGTAAAATTACTGAACATCAGTAATTTACCACATAATTAAAAATACTTTCAAAGATAGCAATTCTTATCCATTTTTCTATGTTTTTTATCCATTTTTTTGATATATTTTTCAGGAGCCAAACCACTGTTTATCTGTAATTTAAAAGGTCAGCGGAATGGTCATTTACGACACTTCAAAAGCTTCACTATAAAATATTAGTTTGTACAAAAAGAAAAGGGCTACTCTCCTACTTATGAGGTTGCTTAAAAACAACCTAATTCAGATTGTAAGCAAAGTGTTGGTCATTCGCTTGCGACGAAGCAAACTGCACACACTCTAGCTAGAATGCATAAGTTAACCCAAGCATCATATTAAACTGCTGAGCGGGGTATAAATACCATAGGTGATAACGATTACCTGTAAGGTTGTTTAAATCCAAAAAAGCAGAGACCCTGCTGGTATATCTATACTCTATTCCCAGATTAACATCGGCAATACCATCAATTTTTTGGGGTGTACCATCACTGGATTTTATGTAACGCTCACCCTCAATAAAGAAATTTGCTTTCAGTAATATTTTATCCTGTATGGTGTAGCTTGCTGTGAAGCGGCCGGCAAAAAGTGGCTTGTGCCAGGGCTTTTCAATAAAATTCATTGTGTAGATATTGTACTCACCCTGTAAAAACAGTTTTATACTATTTGTTGGGGCCATTGTGAGTTCTCCCTGGAAAGTTCGTAATCTGATGTTGTCATGTTCAACAATAAACCGATTCTCAAGGAAACCATCAGTTACATTTGGAGTGTTAACATAGAAGTATGCGCTATCAACCAAAGAGAAACTGGCAGATAGGTTGTAGGCAACCTTGGGACTAAAATTACCCTTTACCCCGCCCTTCATTATAAACTTATGGCTTGTATTCCATACGTTAAGTCCAGGCTCAACCCAAGGATTTTCGAATAAAATCTTCGCATAGCTATTATCCTCAATATAGCCATCGAACTGGAAATAAGGAATTACGTAATTACTAACTATATCGAAGGAGATTTGGCCAACAGGATAAAAATGGTACTGCTTTTCTATGCTGTTAATATCGAAGGTAGCATTAATCCCAGCCTTAACCCTCCACTGCTTGCCAAAAAGGCCAATCCATGGAGCAACACCAATTATTGATGAATTACCTGCTCCAAGATTATCACTGCTCATATGGTGCGTAAATGCTATATCGCCACCAAATTTTTCGACATTGAAGTACCTGTCGAAATTTGATTTTAGCACAAAGGTGCTTTGCTGCATACTATGCTTATCCGTAATGCTGGCAAAACGGGTACTAAGATTATAGTTAAGATGTGCTGAGTCGCTATGAGTAGAATAAAAAGAGGCTGACACATCGAGTATCTGCTGCAATTGCTCTTTAGGCGCATCGGGTTGAGGTGCATAGTTTGAGGTGGTATCGTAGCCATAAAAACTATAACTATGGGAACTGAAGTTACCCTCGCCCGAGAGTACTGACTTATCAAAAATCTTCTTTCCAAACAGGCCTATCCTGTTTTTCTGGAAAGATGCATCAGCCTTATCGTCATTATCGAGCTTAATATCACCAAAAGATGAACGGTGCTTAACCCAACCGCCATAGGAGTACTCCTCTGATCTTTCGTTGGCAAAATACACTTCCGCAAGTGGTGAGACATAGTTCCCAAAACCCGCCTTAACATACCCTTTACTTACACGAGAGAGCGGTTCCGCAACCATGCGGGCTGCTGGAATTGGCTTTACAGGCAAATCAAGCTTAACCGGACGCGCTGTAAGGTTATAGGCAAAGGTAGGAACAATCCTTGCAGTATCCTTTACAAGTGGCAGCTGGTTTAGCTTAAAGGCATCGGATATTGTAGGTTCATAGGGCCTTACAACCTGAACCTCTTTTGATAACTTATCATCCTGACTGTACGCGAAATTACATATTCCAACAAATAGAAGCGGAATAGTTAATAAGACTATGTTCTTAAATATTATTCTGTTGTGCATATCTTTGTGCATATAAGCAGTTTCAATACATTAAAGTTAGTTCCACTCTAGATTAATGGTGTCAGAATCTGAACTTTCCTGTTTACCCTTCTCCTCCTTAACAAGACTTGCCATCTTCTCAAGGGCCTCATCGACTATGCCATCATCGGGGTTGGCGTACCCATCGATGATACTTTGTAGCGTGGCTTTTGACTGGAAGAAATCGTCGCGTTGAGCATAAATATCGGCAAGCACTATAAAACTTTTGGCCAACCAAAACTGATGGGGTGTATTCTCGTCAGCAAAGCTAAACACCTCCTCTTCGGCTTTGTCAAGCTGGTCAGAATCGTAATAAATCCTAATCATTCTATACTTTGCCTCGGCTCCTTCCTCGGTTCTTAAGTTACTTGACACATGGGCAAACTCATCGAAAGCACTATCATTACGATTTTGTTCCAACAAAGACTTTGCTTTAAGGAACCTTGCTTCGCGCTCGGTTTCCGTTGGCAGCTTATCTGATATAAGCACCTTGGCTGCGGCATCTATCACATCCTGATGACGATTTAACTTGTTTGCGCTGCGCAACATGCCAACTCTAGCCACCAAAAGGTTTGAACGGATATCGGCCATGGATTCCAAGAGGCTATATACCTCATAGGCTTCGGCATATCGTTTATTACTCATGTAAATTTCAGAAGCTGCCAGCAGCGTTTGCTCAGTAAAAGGATTCTTTTTACGCTGAATGACATGAGTATATTCATCGAGGGCTGCTTCTGTCTCTCCAGTTTTCTGCAGGCAATCGCCCTTATAAAAACGTGCGTTAAGCACAAAGTTTCCACGGGGAAACTCCTCAAGGTAGTTTGAGAGTTTTTGAATTGCCTTTTGGCAATCGCCATTCATATAGATTCTTTCAGCCGCAATGTATGAGAGCGAATCCTTCTCTGCCATAGTAACGCTTCCCAAGCTACCTAGCTTTGAGGCATAGGTAAAATAGCTATCCGCCTCTCCAATATCCACATAAATATTTTTGATACCTACTAAAGCGTTCTTTGCTTCAGGTGATTCAGGGAACTCCTCAACTACCCTTTTGTAGTACTGCATTGCGCTTTCGTTATCCTCCTGATTGTATGCTGCAATGCCCAGCTGAACCAGTGCTTTAACGAAATACGAACTACCAGGAAACTGATCCTTAATTCGTTCATAATAGCGAACGGCTTCCTTATTTTGATTAAGTGAGAGGCTGGTTTCTGCCAACTCAAAAAGTGCATCGTCTAAAAATTTTGAATCATCAAATTGCTCAGTCAACTTCTTGAGTTCATCAATCTTTTTCTGAGGCCTGTCAACCAGCCCGAAGGAGATACCACGCTGCAGAATTGCATAATCAACATCAATGGCATTTGTATTTATGGCATGCTCATAGTAATCGAGCGCAACCCAATAGCGTCGCTGAATAAAGTAGGAATCAGCAATACGGTTATAGGCATCGCCGAGCAGCTGCGAAGGGTCATCGTGATTTAGGTTAGCAAATTTTCTTAGCCAAACTATAGCGTCCTGATATTTCTCCAACTTAAAGTATGCATAACCAAGATTATAGTGGGCCATATTATACTCCGGAAGATCAAAGGCTCCGGAGGAAAGTAAGAATTGGTTGTAATCGTTGGCAGCCTTCTCAAAATCCTCAAGCCTATAGTACGACTCACCCCTCCAATACATTGCAAGGGCCGAGAGGGTCTGGCTATACTCAGGGTACTTTAATGATAGTGAAAACTTATCGATAGCATCAAGAAAGTTAAGATTCTGAAATAATTCAATACCCCTGTAAAAGGCGACACGCTGGTATGCCCTCCGAATGGAAGCGTCCTTAACGACTATTTGATTTAGTGATGCCAAAGCCTCCTTATAATTCTTTGTGTTGGAGTAGGCCATTACAAGGTAGTTATGCGCTTCGTCGATGCGTGTGCTGTTAGGGAATAGTTCAATATAACTCTGAAATGCTTCAATGGCCTCATTAAATGGATTGTACAATGTTTCATACGTTATTTTGGCAAAATTAAAGAGTGCATCCTCCTTTACAGACATATCAAAATCGTGCTTTGAAGCAAGTGAGAAAGCTTGGCGTGCCTTATCTTTCTGGTCTAACTTCAAGTAGCAATCGGCCAGATGGTAGTAGGCATTCTGACTGAGTGAATCCTCCTCAACAGCAACTCGCTCCAAATATTTAATAGCCTCATCAATCTTATTGTTACGATAGTAAACAAACCCGACCAGGTAGTTATCTGCCCGTGAAAGATTCTCTGATTTTTCAACATACTGTTCAATAAAAGGGATGGCCTTTTCGTATTGACGCAATCTGTATAACGACTCACCAATTAGCCTGGCAATTTCAGGTGTGCGTCGTGCAGAAGCTGACTCGAGAATTGGCGGGGCATACTCAACTACCTTATCATACTGTCGTTGCAAATATAAGATTTGAGTAATATAGTATGGAACAAGAGTGGCAAATGTTTTATCGTCGCTTAGCTTTTGAAATCCTTTTAGTGCGGTAGCATAATTCTCATTTGCGTATGCAATGTGAGCATAGTAGTATGTAGCAGGTCCTGCGTACCGATTCTTAATATCCTTAATTTCGAAGAATGCACGACCAGCAGGTTCAAACTCTTCAAGAACAAAATGGCTATAGCCCAATTTAAAGAGAAACTCTGCCCTCTGCTCTGAACCCAATCCGTTCTTGTTCGTTTTTCCAAACCAATATATTGCATCCTCATATTTCTTTTCGCGGTAGCGCAGCTTGGCAAGCTCAAAGTATGCCACATTAACCTTCTGATTATCAGGAAATTTATTTATAAATGTTCGGATTAGATACTCAGCATCATCATTAAAAAGCTCAATTGCGCAAAGGGCATTGTAAAATTCTGCCTCACCTTTTAAATGGTACTCGTTAGGGTTCGATGCTTTTGAAGCAAGAATAAAATGCTTCTGTGCTGAAACATAGTTGCTTTTTTCAAACAGTTCAATTCCTTTCCGAAAATGTTCGTCGGGGTGCGTATGTTTTATTGATTCCTGAGCAACTGACGAATAGGTGCCAAATATTAGTAGAATAGCTGGTAATATTCTTAACATTGATCTAAGCATAGTTCATGGCTAAAATTTCGTGTAAAAATACTAATAATAAGCTAAAGGCATCAATTAATTGGTATCTATAATATTAACAGTAACTGTTAATATCTTCATTTTATTGCAGAGTGAGAGATATCTGGTTTATATTATGCTAATCTAAAACAATTTAATTATTACATTTGTTGTACCTCATGCCAAGAAGACTCAGTAGCACAAGGATTTGAAACTTAAAATAAGTATATTTGTGCTTAAATAACTGGTTTTATGAGAATAACTGAAAGAAAGTATTTAGACAAATATGAAGAGTCAATTGGGAATGAAATTTCTAAATTGATTAGGAATTTTGATTTTTCGGAAAATAGTGGAGATTTCGAATATTTAACAAAGTCATCAGCTGTTTACTCATCTAATATTGAAGGAAATAGTGTTGATTTGAATTCCTACATGAACTATGAAATGAACAAGGATAAATTCAAAGTAGGAAAAGAAATTGAAGAAATTGAGAATTTAATTGAAGCATACGAATTTGCACAGAATAACAGGCTAAACGAGAAAAACCTATTGAATTGTCATAAGATTTTTTCAGACACTTTATTGATTAGGAGCAAACGTGGGAAATACCGAATTGAACAAGTTGGTGTTTTCGGGAAATCAGGATTGGCTTATATGGCAATTGAGCCAGAATTTGTTGAGAAAGAAATGAAAATGTTTTTTCAAGATATAAATGAATTAATTTCAACTAACCTTAATGAAACTGAAGTATTTTATTTTGCATCATTGATTCATTTAAGATTAGCTCATATTCATCCATTCAGAGATGGAAATGGTAGGGCTACTAGATTAATTGAGAAATGGTTTGTTGCAGAGAAATTAGGACGAAATTTTTGGAAAATGCCATCTGAAGAGTATTATAAGAAAAACCAAGCAAAATATTATGAAACAATCAATCTTGGTGTCAATTTTTATGAATTGAATTATGATAGATGTATTGGATTTCTGAAAATGTTGCCGAATTGTCTAAAATAAGGCATACAAGCACAACAATGTGTACATTTATTTTGGCTCATCAACATGGCGAAATGGTTGAAATATCCTAACTTTGATTAGAAGGGAGGTGGTCTAAGTTCCAACCCCAAAACTAACCGTACACTAGCCGTTATAAGTACGTAAAAAGTTTAGAATCTATGGATAATCTTATAGCATTAGTTAACAAAAACGATGAAGTAATTGGATTTGATGAGAAGCAACACGTTCATATTAAAGGGCTATTGCACAGGGCTTTCTCAATATTTGTATTTAACACAATGGGGGATATGCTAATCCACAGGCGTGCTTATGAGAAGTACCATTCCCCTGGCTTGTGGACCAACGCATGCTGTAGCCACTTAACCAAAGGATTAGTAATGGAAGAGGCTATTCATGTCAGGCTTAATGATGAGATGGGTTTTGACACGAAGTTGAGTTACATAAAAAAATTTCATTACAACATTGAGTTTGATAACGGGCTAACGGAGAACGAAATTGACCATATATATATCGGAACATATAACAACAACCCGAAACCTAACCCTGAAGAAGTTTCTGATTACGCATGGGTAAACCCTGAGATGCTAAAAAGGGATATTAATGAAAATCCAGAAAATTACACGTACTGGCTAAAGCATATTATGGCAAACTATTTTAACGATATTGAAAATGCCTTGCAAGAAATTTTTGAAAAACAGGTAAATTCAACAGTCCAATAGCCTACTACATTCTAATTTACTTGGGCACTATAAAACATATCCCATAAATAACACTTATTACCGCTGAATTACAATTTTCTTGGTCATAATATGATTGCCCTGGGATACTCTGAGAAAGTAAATTCCGGGATGCCATGAGCTGGTGCTAATCAAACCCTCGCCTTTAATAGCTTGTTTTAAAACACGTTGCCCCAGCGCATTTAGCACTTCCACGTGGAATTGTTCGCCATTATCATTGGTAATCCTTACATAATTACTGGCTGGATTGGGGAAAATATTAAAACTAATGCTTGGAGTTGTAGAGGTGGAGGTTATACTACCTTGATTTGCTAAAGTAACTACCGATGCCAAGGCTGCCTTGGTAAAAACAACGGACTGCTCCTCACTGTTGTAGCTAAGTCCAACAATATCGTCTGCTGTATGAATATATGGACTGTAAGCGTTGATGTTCTCAAAGGGGAAGATTCCCATATAGCCATTGTTGTTAAACGAAGTGTGGTCACTATCGCCACCAGTTAGACTACCCGTTTCGACGACAAAATCGGGCAGATAGATTGAGGTTACGCTTGTGTAAAAATCGGCCAGGGGCTTAGCCGATTCGGGGTAAATTAACGTGGTGGTCATTTTGTTGCCCTGCTCAAGGTAGCCAATCATATCGAGGTTAAAGTAGCCCAAAATATTCATCCCTTGCTCACTGGACCGGCTCGCGTATGCAGCGCTGCCGTATAGTCCATACTCCTCGCCAGAGAATGCGCAAAAGATGATGCTTCTATCAAAATCGTACTGGCTTAGTACTCTTGCAATTTCAAGAACAGCCGCTGTTCCTGATGCATTATCATCTGCGCCTGGAGCCTCGTCGTCTGAACTTACAGAATCGTAATGACCACCAACTACAACATACTCATCGGGGTGCTCTGTTCCTTGCAATGTTGCTATTACGTTATCGCTTGCGGAACCTGATGGCATGGTAAAGCTCATCTGCTCTACATCTAATCCCATATAATCAAGTTCTGTTGCTATCCATTCCTGCGCCTCAACACTCTGAGAGGTATAAGCATCACGGGTTCCATAATCCTCAAGATGCTGAACTGTAGTTGTGATATTCTCCCCGCTCACCTGATCTAAAAGGCTTTCAACAAAGGTATCAGGCTCATCGGGCTTGGTGTAAACAAATGGTTGGGCAATGGGCAAACTTACGGTAGAATTAAAAATTCGAACCAAACCATCATTTTTTGCAGGCAGAAGCTGTCCGTGCTTAGTCTCATCCGTTTTTATAATCCATAAATTTTCTCTAGCATGTAAAATGCTTGCCCTTGCCTCAATACTCTCAATGTAAGTTGTTTTATCTACGTTCTCATCAAAATAAGCAAGATAGTAGCTAATGTCTCCTTTCCAGGGGTTGCTGTCCAGTAGGATATGGTCTTGCCCTAAGTTACCTATGGATGTTGCTATAACAAATTGGCTGTTAAAGAAATGAACATTCAGCTGCTTAGTTTGGAAAAGCTGTTTGGTTTCTTGAAAATCGTTTGTTGGAATTAATACCAGTGAGGATGCCATACAGGCAGAACCAATAAGAATGGAGGCAATGAGAAGGGGAATTCTTTTCATTATCATATAATTTGAATAGAAGTTGTAAATATAGCCGTATTTACTTTTAAAGCCAAAGGGCTATTACTAATCTATAATGATTTGTTTTTTAGCATTAAGCTGTTGGTTACAACTGACACGGAGCTTAGCGCCATGGCAATACCAGCCACCATAGGATCGAACTGAAAGCCAATGACAGGGTAAAGCACTCCTGCTGCAAGCGGAATACCAATAATATTGTAGATAAATGCCCAGAAAAGATTCTGCCTAATCGTACGCATGGTAACTCTGGATAGCTTTATGGCAGAAACAATCTGGTTAAGGTCGGAGGTAATAAGCGTAATTTTTGCAACATCCATGGCAATATCAGACCCTTTTCCCATGGCAATGCTAACATCCGATTGGGCAAGCGCGTGGGAATCGTTAATACCATCGCCAACCATTGCAACAATTTTACCTTGCTGCTGTAGCTGCTTTACAAACTGAGCCTTATCCTCAGGCAGCATGGATGCCTGAAATCTGCTAATCCCTACCTCCTTGGCTACCAAACGGGCAGTCTCCTCGTTATCGCCAGTTAGCATAATGGGCTGTACGCCTAACTCATTCAGCGATTTAATTGCCTGTGCAGAAGTGCTCTTAATCCTATCGGAAATGGCTAGAACAGCCAGCACCTCATTTTCATCAGTAAACAGGATGCAAGTTTTCCCTTGGGCTTTCCAGCTCTCAATTTTTGCTTTAGCCTCACTGGGAAAGATTACTCCGGCCTCCCTGGCCAGAGCCTCATTGCCTGCATAGTACCAATTATTCTCGAACCTTCCTTTAACTCCCTGACCAGAAAGCGCCTCGAAGCTTTCCACGGGAAGCTGCTTTACATTCTCTTCAATTAGTGATGAGGCTATGGCTTCGGCAAGAGGGTGCTCCGATTGGTTCTCGAGCGATAGTAAAATCTGTTTCTGAAGATTAGCATCCTGATTGGCAGAAGTCCAGTAGCTACCTGTTACTACAGGTTTACCTTCGGTGATTGTTCCCGTTTTATCGAGGACAATAGCATTCACCTTATGAGCAATCTCAAGACTCTGCGCATCTTTTATAAGGATGTTGTTTTCGGCACCCTTACCAACACCCACCATAACTGCTGTTGGGGTTGCTAAACCGAGTGCACAGGGGCAGGCAATGGCCATTACTGTTACCAATGCCAAAATACCATGAATTACTCCCTGGTTACCTCCCAGCACCACCCAAGTGGCAAAGCTTAGCAGAGCGATAGCCATAACAACTGGAACAAATATTCCGGCAACCTTATCGGCCAGCTTCTGAACTGGTGCTTTTGAGCCCTGCGCATCCTCCACCATCTTAACAATACGGCTTAGGACTGTCTCTGAACCAACCTGCTCTGCCTTAATCTGCAATGAGCCCTTTTGATTTGCCGTTCCGGCAAAAACTTTCTCGCCCGATTTTTTCTCAGCGGGAATAGGTTCGCCTGTTATTGTACTCTCATCAACATACGATGAGCCACCAGCAACGGTTCCATCAACAGGAATCCTACCACCAGGCTTTACAAGTACCACCTGGTTCTCTTGTAAATCTGCAATGCTAACCTCAACATTCTCACCGTTCTGAATTACCGTAACGGTATTGGGTTGCAATCCCATTAGTTTGCGTATGGATGAGGATGTTTTGCCCTTGGCACGCTCTTCTAACCATTTTCCTAAAAGGATAAAAGTAATAATGACCGAGGCAGACTCGAAGTAAACATGTGCTTCTAACCCTCTCTGTAACCAAAACTCAGGATAAAAAGTATTGAACAAACTAAACAGGTATGCAATTCCCGTACTTAACGCCACAAGGGTGTCCATATTAGCCTTGAGATGCAGTGTCTGCTTCCAAGCATTAATAAAAAAGCCCCTTCCAAACCAGAATATAATTGGGGTGGCAAGTACCAACGAAACGATAGGGGTATACTGCCATCCCATGAAAAACATACCAAGAATAAAAACCGGGAGGGTAAGAATCCCTGCCCATACCGTTCGCCTTAGCATTTTTGCTGACTCTTGCTTTCTAACATTGTCCACTTCTTGCGAATTGGATTCATGCTCAATAAGCAAATCGTACCCGATGGAACGAATTTGCTGCTGCAAATCTTTAGGTGAAACCTGATCCGGGTCAAAATCAACCCAGGCGGTTTGATTGGAAAGATTCACTCCCGCATCTGCAACACCAGAGAGGCTCTTCAGCATACTTTCAACACTTGAAGAGCAACCAGCGCATGACATGCCCGTTACAGGATATATGTGTTTTTCTGTTTTCAATTGCTTTTGTTTTATAAGAGGAACAAGCGAGACAATGGTTTTGTTTGAGAAAAACACTTATATACCTAATTGGCTAGCACATGTTTAGTTTGGGGTTACTAATTTGTAAGTATAACATCAAACTCTAATCTGTATAGGCAGGTAACGTGAAATGGAAGGTGCTGCCCTCGTCCACTTTGCTGTTAGCCCAAATTTGACCGCCGTGTTTTACAACAAAATCTTTGCATAGCAGCAGTCCAAAGCCAGAGCTGGACTCCTTATCAGTTCCTTCACGCCCAATATTACACTCAATTTTAAAGAGATTATCCAGAATATCCTTATCCATCCCAATTCCATTGTCGGAGACAGCTATTTCAACCCATTCGTTATCAACTCGACTGGCATTTATAGAAACCACGCCATACCTTCTTGTAAATTTTAGCGCATTGGATATCAGGTTTCTCAGAACTGACTCCGCCATATTCGTGTCGGCAAAGACAAATATATCGGCCTCTATATCAACATCAATGACAACCTGCTTCTTTACAAAGTTCTCATTATACATATTGGCTGCATACCGAGCAAGCTCCTGAACACTCTGCCTGGATGGGTTGAACTTAATTGCTCCTCGCTGTAGCCTAGCCCAATCCAGCAGATTCTCCAGCAGTTCGTATAGTCGTCCTGATGTTTTGCTTATCCCCTTTATTAACTCCTGACGCTTGGATGGATCCAAACCATTATACTTACGTTCTAGCAGCTGACTTATACCTAGTATAGTTGATAGGGGACCTCGTAAGTCGTGCCCAATTACTGAGAGAACCTTATCCTTCTCTGCATTTAATTCCTGCAAACGGATATTACTTTGGTCAACCTTTGCTTTAACAGTTTCTCGGCTAATTACTTGTGCTATATTTTTTGAAATAAGTTCCAACAGTTTATTCTCCTCCTTAATAAAAGGGTGCTCTTCTGTAACACCCTGATTATAGCAAACCGTAATTTCGCCAATTTCTCTCTCATCAATCAATATTGGCGTTTGGATGCAATTCTTCGTTTCACAAAAATTGTCAGTAGTATAAACACTGCTATTAACAACAATTTTTACCTGAGCATTTGCAACATGCTTGAATCCCTCAGGGATAATTCCCACACAGCTTTGCAGATACTGTTCAAGCGAAATATCTGCCCTATGACCAATTGACAGGATGCTATAAAGGCAGCTTAGCTCCTTGGTTCTCTCAGTAAGATCCTCTTTTGCCAAGATGCTAACTGTAATATCGCGAGCAACGCCAACAATTCCGACCACTTCCTTATCTACATTATAAATTGGCGAGAGGGAGGTTTGCATTTCTCTCCTACCCGTTGGATGATTAACGCTCCACTCGTACACTACGTTTTCCCCTTGCAAAGCCAGCTCGTTGTTTTTTTTATGTATGGCAGCCTGCTCCTCGTTCATCACTTCAGCAGCAGTCTTTCCCAAATAATCGCTGGGTTTCTGATTTAATCTTTCAAGCCATTTACCATACACACCGGTATGGCGTTGCTGTGTGTCGAGCGTAAAAACAACGTCATCAATTGAGTCAACAAGCGAACGGAACCGGGCTTCACTCTCTACTAACTGTCGCTGGTAATTCGTTTCATTTGTAACATCATTCAATGTACAAAGAGTAACCAAGTCTTCATCCTTTGTGAGCTGGAGCCTTCGAGAAAACAACTTAAAGTGCATCTGGCTTGACACGTTCCCAATGGAAATTAGCGTTGATGCCTCTTCTTTTTCCTTAACATTCTTGCTATGGAAATAGTATTCGTCTTGCGATTCAACACTAATAAATTCTTCGAACCGCCTTCCGATAACTTGGCTGGGTTTTCGGTTTAGATAATCGTAAAACGTGCTGTTAGCATCAAGTATTAAACCTTTACTGCTAATAATGCAGTATCCGACGGGGGCATGATTGAATATATTTTTAAATCTATCCTCATTCCTTTCAACCTCCTCTCGAGAGCGTATAAGCTCTTGGTTCTGAATCTCAAGTTCAACCTGATACAGTTGAAGGCTCTCTATAAGTTCCTTCTGGTTTTTGCCGGAAAACCTATCAGGAGCAATATCCCTTTTGCTCAACATCTCTTTAGCCTTTTCCTTAAGAATATCCAACTTTTTATGGCTGCTTTGAGTTGATGACATAGGATATAAAATTTTAAGCAATATACAAAAAACAATTTTATTAATGCCATGGATAAAGCCAATATATAATAATAAATATATACTTTAATATGAGTTATTGGATACCCCTAAATAATAGGGA
>JBKHAH010000060.1:0-19628 GCA_046542995.1 Bacteroidales bacterium | reverse complement strand
AGAATTAATAAAGTGTAAAAACGTGAATAGAGAACAAGCGAAAGAAGTAAAGCCACTACTTTACCAATAGCATTTGATCGTAATAATATCTAGCTATTCTAAAGTTTATTTGGAGCGGGTGATTTAGTTATTTAGGCAGTAGTTATGAAAGAGACGGATGTCTATTGCAAATTTAATGGGACATGGGTTTATCATTAATTTAAAAGACTTTTCATTCAATCCGTAGAAATAATTGATGCTATTTTTACTTTCCCAAAATTGTCAGGACAGATTTTCTATAGGAGCGCGAGATTGGTAATTGATTGTTTTCAAGAAAAACGGATTCTGCATCGAAAGATTTAATTTTTGCAATGGCCACTAAAAAAGACCTATGGATTCTTATAAAACCATATTCCTTTAGAAAACTCTCAAAATTTGATAAAGAATCATGGGTAACTATTGATTCATTTGAACAAACAATTTTAACGTAATCTTTAAGACTCTCAACGTATTGAATTTTTGAAATATCTACTTTATAGGTTTTCCTATCGGCTTTTACATTCAAGTAATTTACTGTTTCATTTATAATTTCAGGTTGAACATTTTCAGAGATTTTGGTTCTTTCGTAGTACTTATTGATGGCTGAAACAAATCGGTCAAATGAAATAGGTTTTAATAAATAATCTATTACGTTTAAATCAAACGCTTCGACAGCATAATTTCTGTATGCAGTGGTAAAAATTACACCAGGAACATTTTTTAACATCTTTAGAAAAGAAATTCCATCAATTTCAGGCATTTCAATATCAAGGAATATCAAATCTACGTGTTTATTGCGTAAACAAGCCATGGCCTGAAGTGCATTCTCACATTCATCCGCAAATTCTAGTTCTGGCATTTTTTCTATATAAATCTTTATTGCTTCACGTGCCAAAGGCTCATCATCTATAACTAAACATTTAATCATTTATAATTTTTTGATTTATTGGAATAGACAAAAATACATCAAAACGGTTATTTTTATCAGAAATATTGAGTTTGTAACTATCGCTAAAAAGCAAATCCAATCGTCTCTTTACATTCAGCAAACCAATTCCACCTGCTTCGCCCTTTATCTTATTTTGACTTTTTTTATTTGAAACTTCAATGTTCAACATCCCATCAGTTTCGTCTATGGTGATTTTTATCCATGATTTATCCATAAATCTACCTACACCATGTTTAAAGGCGTTCTCAACAAAAGGAATAATTAGCATAGGTGGAATCTGAATGGCTTTCGATTTTAAGTTATATGTAAAGATAAGATTAACCCTATCTGTAAATCGAATCTTCTCCAGCTCAATGTAGTTTTCAATAATCTGCATTTCAGTTGAGATAGAAATCTTTGGGGCATCAATTCTATAAAGAATGTAATCCAATATATCTGAAAGCTTCATAACTACATTTGCCGTTTGCTCTGATTTTTTCATTGCCAATACATATATGCTGTTCAGCGTATTAAACAAAAAGTGCGGATTAATCTGCGTTTTCAGCATTTGCAGCTCAGCTTCAACTTTTTCTTTTTGAACTTGTTGTTCACGAAAATCCTTTTCACTCCATCGTTTGTAAAACTTTATGGCGATTGCTACAAATACAACAAAGAACATATTAAAAAACAGCATCACTACATCAATCATTTCAGGAAATAATCTGTTTTCAACGTTTAGCAATTTCACCACTAAAAATAGGGTTAGTAGTAGTTGAATGTAGAAGAACATCACAATTGCCACAAAAGCAAACGCAATAAATTTTTTCAAGTTATTTTTTAAAAGAATCTTTGGAATCAGGTAGTAATTAAAAGTGTAAACGGTGGCTATTGCAACAACTAAGTTAATTATTGATGCGGCTAATGTATAGTTGTTAACTTCACTATACCTTTTATAGTAAAAGAAGAAAAAGAGCCATGCACAAAACCAAAATAAAGTGTGAATTGCTATTCTGACTATTTTATTCAGCGGTATATTCATTTTTTTTTCAAATATATGCAATATCAATATTTAATACAGTAATTTTCGCTAAAATGCTTTTGTTTATCTATGAACAGCAGCAATACTACGACCACATCCAGTTAATAGAGTTAACTGGTTGGTTGTAGGGTAAAATTGGTTGAACAGATAATTTTTTAAAATTGACTTGATTTACGATGTAGGTTTGTATCGAAATTAATTGTTTAACTAATAATTATTAATTATGTCAATGTTCGAATACCTATTTACAACTCTTGGTGGATTCACCTTTTTATTAATTGGAGCGTCAATTTTGGGGGTATTTATTTATGGCCCATACTTAAGCGTTCAACTATATTGGTTTAAAAAGAAGACCATTAAGAAAGTAAACATCGACTCAATGATTGTTTTGGGTGTTGTTGTTTTCATTTCCGGCATTCTTAATCAAATTGCAGGAATGATTGAGGCCCTTGAGATGATGATTAAAGCAACAGACATTTCACCCCAACTTGTTATGGGTGGAATTATTGAATCGTTCAAAATTCCAGTAATATGCGCTTTTGTGTTAATCATTTCTTTAGTATTCTGGTATTTTAACAAGAAAAAATGGGAATCCCTTAACATTTAAGTTCATGGATTATTTAAAGCCCGGTCAAAATAATTTGATCGGGTTCTTTTTATTATATGGTTTTAGATAGACATTGTTTCACTTGATACAAATTGTTCGTAAATACAAATAAACGTGTATGATAAAACATCAGGTATGAAAATTGAAGAATATGTCCTACTCTAAAAGGAAAACTTTAACTTTAAGCAGGTAACTGTTGATCATGACCTTTATAAAGATATAATAGCATATTGTAAAATTAGCAAGAATGGATAAGTAGAAAAACTGAGACTTAAGCTACTTTTGTATCAAATTGTTTCATGAATGAGAGTTGTTACAAATAACGAATATAATAAAGCGATTAACAGGTCTATTGATTACATAAATGGAAATCTTAATAAATCAATTGATTTAAAAACTATTGCAAAAATTGCCAATATTTCAGAGTTTCACTTTCATCGAATTTTTAAAGCTTTTATTGGGGAGTCTCTTGGCTCATATATAACACGCTTACGACTTGAAAATGCAGCACAAAAACTACAGGTTACTAATTTTACGCTTACCGAAATAGCAGAAAAAACAGGTTATCATTCGCAATTTTCATTATCAAAAGCATTTAAAAAATATTTTGGCGTAACGCCATCCGCTTTTAAAAACATTCAAAACTATTTCTCATCACAAATTTCAAAACCAGATTACCAACCGCTTGAACTGCATCCGAAAATTGCTAAGATTCAGAGTAAGCAGCTTGTATATATTCGAATAATTTCAAAATATGGTTCAGAGTCCGATTATAGAAAGGCATGGAAAAAACTTTGGCAGTTTGCAAAACACAAATGCATAGTTAATGGGAGTAATGAGTTTATCGGATTATGTTTTGATGACCCAAATATTACAAAACACGAGCAATGTCGTTTTTATGCATGTATTTCCACAGATAAATCCTTAGAATCAGAAGGAGAGTTTGGTGTACAGTCTATTGAAGAGGGAAAGTATGCTGTCTTTACTCATAAAGGTTCATATGCTGGTTTGAATAATCTTTATCAGTCTATATACTTGCACTGGCTCTCAAAGGCAAATATTAGATTGAGAGATAGCATGCCATTTGAGAAATATTTAAATAACCCAGATATAGTTAAAGAGGAAGATTTGCTAACCGAGATTTATATACCAATTAAATAATTTTTATTATGGAGAAGCAAAACAGGATGTGCCAAAGTTGCGGAATGCCTATGAATAAAGACCTTTATGGCGGCGGAACTAATGCTGATGGTACAAGCAACCTAAAGTACTGTAGTTACTGTTATCAAAATGGAGAATTTACCTTTAATGGTTCAGTTCAAGAATTTCAGGGATTTTGTCGTCAGAAGATGATTGAAAGTGGGCATAACAAATTCATGGCATGGATATTTACTCGCGGCATGAAACGATTGGACAGATGGAAAAATAATTAACCTATGGAAATTATACAGCTAACACCTAAAAACATTGGCAGTGAGCATATTTGCTGTGCAATATCTGATAAGAAATGCATTGATAGTTATCAAGCAAAGAAGGACTGGCTAAAAAAAGAGTTTGAAAATGGATATAAATTTAGAAGGATTGATGCCAGGGCAAAAGTGTTTATTGAGTATGGCCCGGCAGAAAAAGGTTGGGTTCCAATTGATGCTCCAAATTATTTTTTAATAAACTGTTTTTGGGTCTCTGGTCAATATAAAGGCAAAGGCTATGGCAAAGAGCTACTGAGATTAGCAATGGAAGATGCTATAAATCAAGGGAAAGATGGATTAGTAACCGTTGTTGGAACAAAGAAGTTCCATTTTATGAGTGACACAAAATGGTTGTTAAAGCAAGGATTTGAGATTTGTGAAAAATTACCATCAGGATTTAGCTTGCTTGTGAAAAAGTTAAATTCCAAAGCCGAAAATCCAAAATTCAATAACTCCGTATTAGAGGAAGGTAATGTGAAGAGTAATGGAGTGGTTGCTTACTATTCAAACCGTTGCCCATTTTCCGAATATCATGTAACGAAATCGCTAAAAGAAACGGCTGAAAAAAGAAAGTTGCCCTTAGAGGTTATTAAATTGGAGACGATGGAGCAGGCACAGTCTGCACCAACACCAGCAACGATTTTTAGCTTGTTTTACGATGGGAAATTTATCACAACAGATATAAGCGTTTGTATGGATAGTAGATTTGATAAGATAGTGGACAAGCAACTTCAGTAGATTGCAATAGACTGAAATTACGCATCTAATCATTTTCACTAAAGGGCTTTGAAGGTTTCATAAGGATTGATTACTTTTATAAATTTTCAATTAGGATTAGTATAATCGCCCAGTTTATAGTATGCTAGCCTTATTTGTTAATACAAACAAGCCTATTTCTGGATAGATGATAACTGCAAAAACAATAAAACAAGTTAAGTCTTTACAACTAAAGAAGTATAGAAGGGAACAAGGTCTTTTTGTTGTGGAGGGTGAAAAATTGTTTCGTGAGATTATTGATTCTAATTTACGAATTAGAGATATTTATAGTCTTCCCTCTTTTAATATCAAAAGCAAACAGTACGAGGATAGGATTATCTCGGTCTCCGAGAAGGAGATGAGCAGGATGAGCGGATTGGTAACGCCTTCTCCCGTTTTGGCTGTGGTTGAAATCCCTCATTACAGCTTTACCCTTAAAGCTATTAAAAATTCCGTATGTATAGCGCTTGATGATATTCAGGACCCTGGTAATTTAGGAACCATCATAAGGCTTGCCAGCTGGTTTGGTATTGATTTTATTTTTTGTTCACATGGTACTGCCGAGGCATTCTCGCCAAAAGTAGTGCAAGCTTCAATGGGTGCTTTAACCAATGTAAAGGTTATTTATACAGATTTAGTATCGTTTATTGATAATGCTGCCAAAGCCAAAATCCCTGTTTTTGGAACTTTGCTTAATGGGGAGGATATTTACAGTGCCAACCTTCCTGCCAATGGCATTATAGTGCTTGGTAATGAGGGGAAGGGTATATCTGATAATGTTGGTAGCAGAATACAACGGAAAATTACCATTCCTCGATTCTCAACTACAACATCCGGAAGTGAATCATTAAACGTTGCCATTGCAGCGGCAATAGTTTGCTCTGAATTTAAAAGACGTATCAAGGGTTAGTCCCTAACCATTGAGCGATTGACTCTGCGCATCGTTCACCATCAAGGGCTGATGATACTATGCCTCCGGCATAACCTGCTCCCTCACCACAAGGGTATAGCCCTTTAATTTGAACATGCTGCAAGCTAGTTTCATCTCTGGGAATACGGACTGGCGATGATGTTCTTGACTCAACGGCAAGCACAACTGCCTCGTTCGTTATAAAACCTTTCATTTTTTTATCAAATAGCCTAAACCCCTCCTGAAGTCTAACCGAAATAGATTCGGGAAGCCAGCTGTGGATTGATGAGGACGATACACCTGGTTGGTAAGAGCAAGTTGGTAAGTGTGATGAGTGCTTACCGTTAACAAAATCGGTTAATCGTTGGGCGGGTGCAACAAAACCCTCGCCAACCTTGTTTTTGTAAGCAAGATGCTCCATTTCAACCTGAAAATCTAAACCAGCAAGTGCTTCTCTGCCTTGAGTTGTAGGTAAATCCTTTATGTTTACTTCAACAACTATGCCTGAGTTTGCCCAGGGAGAGTTTCTCAACGAGGGCGACATGCCGTTTACAACAATCTCATTATCTGCCGAAACGGCTGGAACAATATACCCGCCCGGGCACATGCAGAAAGAATATACGCCTCGCCCTTTAACCTGCTGAACTAAGCTGTAAGTGGCCGCAGGAAGGTGCTTGCTGTTTTTGGGTCCATGGTATTGTATTGAGTTTATAAGCTCCTGCGGATGCTCCACCCTAACGCCCATGGCAAAAGGTTTTGCTTCTAGCAGAATGTTTTGTTGCCATAGCATGTTATAAATATCTCTGGCAGAATGACCGGTGGCAAGCACCACTGCTTTCCCTTGAATTTTTCGACCATCGGAAAGTTTAACTCCAGCTGCTTTATTATTGCTAATTATTAGGTCATCAACTCTGCTATTAAAAAGGAATTGGCCTCCACAGTCCTCAATCGTTTTTCGAATTGATGCAATAACTTTTGGTAAAACGTTGGTGCCAATATGCGGATGAGCTTCGTAAAGGATTTCAGGTTGTGCACCGTGAATGTGGAGCAGATTGAGAATTCGGTTTATGCTGCCCCTTTTGCGCGATCTGGTGTATAGTTTTCCGTCGGAGAATGTACCAGCACCACCTTCCCCAAAAGCATAATTTGAATTGGGGTTAAAACACTTGTTCCTGTTAAGTTGAGCAATGTCGCGCTTGCGCGTTTTCACATCGTTTCCTCGTTCAACAATAATTGGTTTTAAGCCAAGTTCGATAAAGCGTAAGGCGGCAAAAAGACCAGCTGGCCCCGACCCAACAATAATTACCTCCTGATTAGTGCTGACATCCTGATGCTTATAAGTGAAATTATCCTGATTAGAAGGTTCGTTCTTACGAAAAACTCTCAAACCAAGATTTACCTTTACTTTCCCTTTTCTGGCATCAATAGATTTTCTTGTGATGGCAATACTCTCAATTTCAGAAGGTTGAAGACCGAGTTGTTTTGCCGCTGCCTGTTTTATAGCGTCACTATTGTTTGCTTGGTCTGGCCAAAGTTGAATGGAAGTATCAAGGGGCATCTTTTTAGCTACTCAAAATGGAACGAAATGGTGATGAGTTGAGATTGTAATCTTTTGATTGAACGTGCAAAGTCTTCCCCCTCATCTGCAAAATCGTGAGCGAGAACGTTCCTAAATCCCGATGAGAATTTTATCTCAGTAGAGAACTTGAAGTATGTTAGGAAGTAATCTAGACCAAATCCAAATTCATAGTAAAAATCACCCTTTGCAAGCCTAAGGAGTACGCCCTCCTCAATGTTTAGCTTCTTATAAGCGGCCATATCAATACGGAAGTTGGTACCTGCTATAAGGTATGGGCGGGTATTTGTTTTTCTGGCGGCGCTGTACTTAAATGTTAATGGTATTTCAATAAAAGATGATTCAAGGTTCATTTTTTCAACAAGTTCACCATCGGGTAGGTAAAAGTACAAATCGCGCTGACCAAAGGCCAGTCCGGGCATAAAACGTACATGGAATGTTGGCACAATTCTAAAATCAGAAATTACATTAACATTAAAACCGGGAATTAATCTGCTGTTATCTACAAAATACTGTGTGTATGAATTGTTGTCATCCTGTTGAAAATCAGCATCGCTGGTAATTCTGAAATCCATGAAATTTACCCCAAGAGAGAATCCAAATCTTAATCTTTTTTCTTGGTCGTAATCGGGGTCATTAAGAACAGGATCGGGTTCAACCTGTGCAAAAATTTGCTGATTAATACCAATAGATATAAAAAATATAAATAATATTTGAAGCAGATTTTTTCCCATGAGTTGTTGAAATATCTATTATAAACGTTATATCATCCTCATTATTTTACAAAGCAATTCATTTTTAAAGACTTTTTGCAGGTTTGTTCGCCTGATAAATTGCAGCAATACCAAATGTTTGTAGGGAGTACCTGGCATCCTGAAATCCAGCTTCTACTAATAATTCAAGAAACTTCTCCCGCTCGGCAAACTCTTGCACGGAGTTAGGAAGATATGAATAGGCGGTTTTGTGACCCGATACTTTGCGTCCTATCCAAGGTAAAACCCTAAGGAAATAAACCCTATAAATAAATTTAAACAGCCAGTTTTTTGGCGATGTAAATTCGAGAACAAAAAGGGAGCCGTTATTTTTAACAACCCTAAATATTTCTTTGAGTCCCTTTAAAGGATTCTCGAAGTTTCTAACGCCGAATGCAACCATTGCAGCATCAAAGTTATCTTTTTCAAATGGCAATTTTTCGGAGGACCCCTTGCAAAGCGATATCCTTTTTCTCAGGCCTGCAGTTTCAACCTTTTTTTTACCCACAAGCAGCATGTTTTGAGCAATATCAATACCAGTAACTTTAATATTGGATTCTTTTTTTGCTAGCGCAATGGCCAAGTCACCAGTTCCGGTTGCAACATCAAGCACGTTGATTGGCTTATTCTTCAGTAGCCTCTTAATGAGCCTTCTTCGCCAAATTTTATCAATGCCAAAACTTAGCAGATGATTTAAAAAATCGTAGCGTGAAGCAATCCCATTAAACATTGCTTCTACCTGCTGCTCTTTGCTCATTTTTTATGCTTTGTTCCCCAGAAAAATTCTTTCAAATTAGCTGCCAGTAATTAGTTTACCCAATTCATTATCGTACGCACTTTTCATATCGGCAATAAAGCCGTAGGATAGGTCATCAACCCTAATTTCTGATTTTGTAACGTGCCCCAATGTAGTGAAGGTGATTCCGCTTTCTATCATGTGGTCAATAAACTGAGTTTCCCTTGATGGGGAAACGGTAACAACCACTCGCCCTTGGGCTTCTCCAAAAAGGAATGCATCGGTTCTTATTTCTGCATCGGTAGTAATGTCAAACCCGAAGTTTCTGGGCATTGCGCTCTCTAGCAGCGTGATAAACAGCCCTCCATCGGATACATCGTTTGCCGACTGTACAAGGTTTTGCTTAATAAGTTCAATTATTACCTGCTGGGTGTTGTACTCCTCTTCAAGGTTGAAGTAGGGGGCAGGAGAGGCCTTTACACCATGGTAAGTGTTAAGATATTGTGATGATGATATATCGTTTCGAGAACGGCCAATGAGGTAAATCATATGCCCCTTGTCCTTAAAAGCCAGCGTTGTATGATGGTTCTTATTCTCAAGAATTCCGAGCATACCTATGGTTGGCGTGGGGAATACCGATTCGTCCTTGCCTCCAACGGTTGATTGATTATAGAAACTAACATTGCCACCGGTAACAGGAGTGCCAAATTTCTCGCAAGCTCGTCCCATACCTTTTATGGCATGCACAAATTGCCAGTAAACCTCAGGTTTGTATGGGTTTCCAAAGTTTAAGCAGTTGGTAATAGCCAGAGGTTTTCCACCTGTGCAAACAATATTTCTTGAGGCCTCTGCAACGGCAATCATTGCACCCACCTCAGGGTCGGCCTTAACGTAACGTGAGTTGCAATCAACGGTAAGAACCAACGCTTTGTTAGTTCCTTTCACGTTTACAACACCTGCTGATGACGGAAAGTTTGTTGCCATATTCCTGGTTCCAACCATTGAGTCGTACTGCTCATATACCCAGCGTTTAGATGCTATGTTTGGATGCTTAATAAGTGTTTTCGCCACTTCATGAAGGTCTTGGGGCTCAGGAATTTGATTGATATCAAATTTTTTATATTCCTGGAAGTATGCTGGCTCTTTGTATTCTCTGTCGTAAACTGGAGCACCACCACCAAGAACTAGAGACTCAGCTGGCACTTCGGCCACCTTTTCGCCCTGCCAAAAGAATTCAAGCTTGTCGCCCTTGGTAACCTCACCAATTTGAACGCAGTTGAGGTCCCACTTTTTATATACTTCCTCTACCTCTGCTTCGCGCCCTTTTTCAACAACAATAAGCATACGTTCCTGAGATTCGGAAAGGAGTATCTCCCATGCTTCAATATTTTTTTGGCGCAATGGCACCTTGCTAAGGTCAACCTTCATGCCATGCCCACCCTTTTCCGACATCTCTGAGGTTGAGCAAATAATTCCTGCTGCCCCCATATCCTGCATTCCAACAATAGCCCCCGTTTTTAATACTTCAAGGCTAGCTTCCAGCAGGAGCTTTTCCATAAAGGGGTCGCCTACCTGAATTGAAGGAATATCATCGGCAGAATCGTCAGTGATATCAGCTGATGCAAAGGTTGTTCCGTGAATACCATCTTTACCTGTGGATGACCCAACAATAAAAACAGGGTTACCTACTCCTTTTGACACTGCAGAAACAACACTATCCTTATCCACCAAACCAACCGACATTGCATTTACCAGCGGGTTTGTGTTAAATGATTCATCAAAAAACACCTCGCCTCCAACAACAGGGACCCCAAAAGCATTACCGTAATCGCCAATGCCCTTAACAACACCTTTCATGTGCCACTTGGTTCTGTCAAGTTTTATATCACCAAATCGTAAGGAGTTTAGTTGAGCAATTGGCCTGGCACCCATCGTAAAAATATCGCGGTTTATGCCACCAACACCTGTTGCTGCTCCCTGGTATGGTTCAACGGCGCATGGATGGTTGTGCGATTCAATTTTAAAGGCACAGGCAAGATTGTCTCCTAAATCTACCAAGCCAGCATTTTCAGCTCCGGCTTCAGCAAGTATTGCTTCCCCTTTTTTGGGGAGGGTTTTAATCCATTTTATGGAATTTTTGTATGAAGCGTGCTCGCTCCACATTACAGAGTATATACTTAGCTCGGTAAAATTAGGGGTACGTCCAAGTATTTTTTTTATCATTTCAAACTCATCGGGTAGTAGCCCTAGCTCCTTGGCAATGTCAACGGTAACTTCCATGGTATAATGAATAATATTGATGTTTAAAAACTGTGCCAAAAATAGTAACAATATGGGATAGTATTTACATTAAACGTAATGTTTTTGTGAAAAGGTTATAACAACTTTTACTAATTAGAAGTTATGGGAGTTCAAGAGTGTTGTTGGTGAGGTTTCAACTTTTAAGGACTCGGAAACGTTAAGGGAATTTAAAGAACGTTCTTGCTGCTGCAAATGCCAAATGAGAGAATTGGCTCAGCCTTGCTCGCACTTTTTTTGCACGTACTTCTGCTGGAAGACGGTTTTGTTCGTGTGGATGCGGCGGAGCAGTTTAAATCATTTTTTGAATGTTAGAGGTAGCTGCAACTATAAAAAATCCCTGAAAGGAATCTAGCCTCTCAGGGATTATAATGTGTATTATAATTTCAAAAAGATTATTTACTTATATGCTGCAATAACAAATCCTTTTGGAATTATTTCACCTTCCTTCACGTTAATTTTCTTTATTACGCCGGGGAAGGGGCACAAAACTCTATTCTGCATTTTCATTGCTTCAAAAACCATAAGCAAATCGCCTGGTTGCACCCTATCGCCTTCCTTAATTGCTACTTTAATAATTGTACCAGGAATGAAAGATTTAAGTTCCTTAAGTTTGGGAGGGGTCCATTTGGTTCGCATCTCGTTCTTTCGGGTTGTGAGCGTACGATATTTTGTCCCCTCAATCACCATCATGCGGAACATTGGGTGATCGGACAAGCGTTGTTTCCCTTTTTTGGGAGCTTCGGTTTTATTTGCTTTTTGTTTTTTGTTTTCTTGTTTTGTCATAGCTCCATGTTTTTAGAATGGTGGAATACCATGCTTCTTCCATGGTCTATCAGAAGTTTTGTTTACAGATACTTCAAGCGCATGCTTAAGTAGGCTTCTGGTTTCAGTTGGCTCAATAACCGTGTCGATGTAACCTTTTGCTGCTGCCACGTAGGGGTTGGCAAATTTCTCTTTGTATTCCTTTACCTTTAAGCGACGAACCTTGTCAGGATCATCCGCCTCCATAATCTCCTTACGGAAAATAATATTGGCTGCGCCTTCGGGTCCCATAACAGCAATCTCGGCACCTGGCCATGCAAACACAAAGTCTGCGCGAAGGTGACGCGAGTTCATGGCAATATAGCCACCACCATAAGCCTTCCTAAGAATAACTGTCATTTTTGGTACAGATGCTTCACTGTATGCATACAGCACCTTTGCCCCATGCCTGATAACTCCCGCATGTTCCTGATCAACTCCAGGCAGATAGCCTGGCAGGTCAACCAGAGTAACAATAGGAATACTAAAGGCATTACAATAGCGGATGAAACGAGCCGCTTTGTCTGAAGAGTCCACATCTAGCACCCCGGCAAGCATAAGTGGCTGGTTAGCAACAAAACCAACGGTGTCTCCGTTAATGCGTCCAAAGCCAACAACAATATTGGCTGCCCAGTACTCATGAATTTCAAAGAAATCTGAATCATCGGCAATCCCTTTAATAACGTCCCTTACATCGTAGGGTTGCTTTGGATCGCCAGGAACAATCTCCTCAATATTGTACTCTGGTTTGGGCTCTTTAGGCTCAAACTTACGTGCTTTACGCGTGTTGTTCCATGGGATGTAGGTTACAAGCTTCTTAATCTGTTCGAAGCATTCCATTTCGCTTTCAGCGTAAAAATGGGCATTACCTGTAATCTCAGCATGTACGCGAGCACCTCCAAGCTCTTCCATTGATATCTCTTCGCCCAGAACGGTTCTTATTACCTCCGGTCCGGTAATAAACATTTTAGAGATATTGTCAACGGTGAAAACAAAGTCAGTTAAAGCAGGGGAGTACACCGCACCACCAGCGCAAGGCCCTAGAATTACCGAAATTTGAGGAATTACACCGCTTGCCAGAGTATTTCTGAAAAAGATTTCGCCGTACCCTGCAAGGGAGTTAACACCCTCCTGGATCCTTGCACCTCCAGAATCGTTGATTCCTATGAGCGGAATCCTCATTCTGAGGGCATAGTCCATAATTTTTGTGATTTTTCGGGCATGCATTAACCCGAGCGATCCCCCAGCAACAGTAAAGTCCTGTGCAAAAATGGCAACAGGTGCTCCATAAATGGTTCCTGTACCAATAATTACGCCATCGCCATGAAGCTTCTTTGCATCCATGCCAAAATCGCGCGCTTCGTGCTCAACGAAGAGGTCGTACTCATTGAATGAGTCTTCATCAAGTAGGGCAATAACCCTCTCGCGGGCAGTTAGCTTTCCCATGGCCTGCTGCTTAGCAATGGCCTTTTCGCCTCCCCCCTGAAGAATTTCCTCCTTCCGCTTTTTGAGCTCTAAGATTTTTCTTTTTAAAGGCATAAGACTCCTTTTGGTTAATAATTGATTGTAATGCCAAAAATAAATGGCCCTTTTCAACTACAACGTTAATAAATCAATCTTTAATATCACTAATAAAATGTTAGCTTTTTGATGTATTTTTATTAACATATACTGTATATCAGCAACTTAAAATTTGCTTGAAAGAATTAGTCCGAGTTAGGTTCAATTTGTTGAATTGTTTACGTTTCGTTAGATTTAAAATACATATACCCAGCAACTTATGGTAATGGAATTCTGAATACCTTGCTTTTTAAGAATTGTTCAATTCTTTGGAATTGCTTTCTTTCTTTAAAATTTATGAAAGTTAGTGCAACACCATCAGCCTGCGCTCTTGCTGTTCTGCCAATCCTGTGAACGTAATCTTCGGGGTCGGAAGGTACATCGAAGTTGACTATAAGGTCAATGTCCTCAATATCAATGCCCCTAGATATAATATCCGTGGCAACTAGCAGTTGGAAATTTCTGTTGCGGAACATTCGTAGTACCTCCTCGCGCTCTTTCTGTTCTAAGTCGGAGTGAATGGAGCGCACGGGCAAACCAGCTCTGAGCAGCTCCTTCTCAATTGTTTTTACTTTCACCTTAGTAGATGCGAAAATTATTGCGCTCTTCACATGCTCTTTGCCCTTAAGCAGGTGGCTTAGCAGGTTTACTTTTTTTGATTCTTCAACCTCATAAGCTGCTTGTAGCACGTTCTCTGAAGGTTTTGATATGGCGATGCTAATTTCCTCTGGATTATTCAGAATCTTTTTGGATAGCTTTCGGATATCAGTAGGCATTGTGGCAGAGAAAAGAAGGGTTTGTCTTTTTTTAGGCAGGTGGCTTACTATCTCTGTAATATCTTCGTAGAAGCCCATGTCAAGCATCCTGTCAGCTTCGTCGAGTACTAAATGCTCAAGACGTTTAAGATTAACATAGCCCATTCTTATGTGCTGAAGTAGCCGTCCAGGCGTAGCAATGATAAAATCGACGCCATTCTGTATGGCTTTCTTCTGTTTTTCCCAAATGGTACTATCATTTCCTCCGTAAATTGCAATTGAGCTAACGGGGGCAAAGTAGCCAAACCCTTCGAGTTGCTGATCAATCTGGATGGCTAACTCCCGCGTGGGAACAATTACAAGGGTGCTTGTATAGTTTAGTTTTGCGGGAAGGAGGGATAGTTTGTTTATTATTGGTAGAATGAATGCTGCCGTTTTGCCTGTACCGGTTTGTGCGCATGCAATAATATCGGCACCTTGCATTATGGGTTCTATTGTATGCTCCTGTACTGGTGTCGGTTCTTCAAAGCCCATTGCTTCAATGCCATCAATTATGGCATCATGAAAACCAAAATCTGAAAATTTCAATATAATATTGCTTAAATGTTAGAAATAAAAAAACAGCTGTTTCTTTTGTATTATTTGTATAAATATTAAACTTTAAATGAGTTTGCAAAGGTACAATTTTTTTTAAACCGTATAAGATGGAAAAACCTAGGTAGCTTGGCAATAATAAAGTTCCTTTTTTTTGGTATAAAAACCTTTCTTTTGATTAACATACAGAATTTCTACAGAGTAAGTTTTTATTTTTGTAAAAAGCATTAAAATGAAGCTTTTAATAGTTGAAGATAATTTAGAGTTGGCATCGGATCTTGAGGTGTTTCTCACAGAAAATGGTTTTGTGGTAGAGGCTGTATACAATCTAGATTCGGCACGCGATAGGGTCACTATTTATTCTTACGATCTTATTATTTTGGATTTGGGATTGCCCGATGGTAGTGGACTGGAATTAATTCGTGAGTTAAAAGAGAATCGTGTTGATGTGTGTATTCTTATTGTAACAGCCCGTAACGCCATAGAGGATAAGGTTACAGGGCTTGAGTTGGGGGCAGATGATTACATAACGAAACCCTTTCATAAAGCCGAGCTAAATGCCCGTATCCGCTCAATATTAAGGAGAAACAAGTTCAATGGAAGTAATATGTTGGAGGTTGGAGATATTTTGGTCAACCTTTTGTCATACGAGGTAAATATTAATAATCAACAGGTTGAACTTACTAAGAAGGAGTTCGATTTGCTTGTGTACTTCCTTTACAATAAGAACAGGGTGCTTACAAAGGAGAGTATTGTAGAGCATTTATGGGGCGACCATGCCGATCAGGCTGATAGTTTCGACTTTATTTATAACCACATAAAGAATTTAAGAAAAAAAATTACTTCAGCGGGCGGAACCGCAAAAATCCAATCGGTTTACGGAATGGGATACCGGTTCTCTCAGTAAATATTGAGCCATGAAAGAACGAAGAATAAAACTACTTACAAAAACAACGCTGATATACCTGTTATTTATTTTGATTGCATTCTTTTCAACAGCAGGATTTATAATAAAACGTACCAACCAGTTTATACAGGACGATACCGAGCACTATTTTCAACGAAAGGAGAGGAGATTGTACAGTAATTTTAGTAAAGGAGAGTACAACCCGGATGAGGTAAGAGGCCTAAAGAAGGTCATTAATGAATCTGATACCTTGGGATATTCATTTCCACTCTATAAGGATACTACCATTTATATTAGCCAGATGGATGAGACGCTGCTCTTTAGGGTGAAAACCATATTGGTAAAACTAGAAGATGAGGTGTTTGCATACAATATGCACAAAAGCATTAACGACTTTGATAAGTTTAAACATGGTCTAGTTAGTACAATTGTACATACATTTATCATACTAGTGGTAATCCTTACATTATTTAGTTTTTTCTTATCGGGCTTGCTCTTTAGACCCTTCCATAAACTTTTGGCTTTAATGGCAAAATATAAGGTGGGAAAAGGTATTAGTCCACCTACCGTTAAAACGTCAACTGCTGAGTTTATGAAAATGCAGGAGCTTTTTACCCGTATGATTAATAGAATAGAGGATGACTATAAAAACCTGAAGGAGTACACCGAGAATATGGCCCATGAGATGCAAACGCCTTTGGCTATAACTCGTAGCAAGGCTGAGGTGCTAATTTCAGATAATACAGTAATGGAGAAACATGCCTCAACGGTTAAAACAATTTACGATGAGGCTAATCAACTCTCAAATCTGAGCAATACGCTTAATTTACTTACTAAGATTGAAAATGGGGAGTACGATAATGTTGTTGAAATTAAAACAGAGCCTATAATTAATCGTCATATTGAAGCAGTTTGGGAGATGATTGAACTTAAAGGTTTTTCCATTGATATTACCCTTAACCCCAATCATAAACTTAACATTGATCCCTACCTTTTTGATATAATGATTAAGAACCTGATGAGAAATGCCCTAAGATATGGAATGCCCGATGAGCCAATAATGATTGAGACTACTGATAATGACTTAATTATTAGCAATAAAGGCAAACCTTTAAACTTTGATGAGAATCAAATATTCCAGAGGTTTGTTGGTAGCAATGGTTCCAAATATTCTTTAGGTCTTGGGTTAGCGCTTGTAAAACGTATTTGTGATATTAATTTGCTGGATATCTCTTATGCATATACCAATCAACGCCACACATTCGTAATTAAATCACCCAAAGTGTAATTTTCCTAAAATTTTGAATTTAAACTTTTTTGTAGAGTTTCTGTTTCTCAACTACAAATTTGCGATAGAATTAGAACAAGTTTTCTACAAATTCATGTTTTACGTTTGTATAATAGTATTAATAAATAGATAGTTTAACCATGTATAAAAAAGTATTGACAATCATTTTAAGTTTCATCCTGGCAATCAATCTTAGCGCAGAAAATTCAGAAGAGGCGATGGCACCCGGCGTTGTAAAAGGTTTAGTTTACGATGCCATAACAGGTCAACCCCTTGAGTACGCTACAGTATCTATTACACGTGCCGATGATAACTCATTGGTAACTGGAACTATTACCGATGAGAATGGCGTGTTCAGGCTAAAAAGTATTGATGCGGGTAAATATAAGCTTGAGGTAACTTTTATTGGTTATCACACAAAAAAGCTCGATGAGTTTGAGTTGGAACGTAAGCAACGTACGCTGGATATGGGCGTAATTGAACTCCAGTCAGCTGATGAGTCGTTAGAGGAGGTTATGGTTGTTGCCGACAGGCCAAGCATGTCTTACCAAATTGACAAAAAAGTAATTAACGTAAGTCAGCAACACACCTCTGCATCAGGAACTGCGGTTGACGTGCTAGAGAATATCCCATCAATTACTGTTGATATTGAGGGCAACGTGAGCCTGAGGGGGAGCAGTAGCTTTACGGTTCTTGTTGATGGTAAGCCCAGCATAATGGACGCTAACGATATTTTAAATCAGATTCCCGCCAGCCAAATAGAGAATATTGAAATAATTACCAACCCCTCAGCAAAGTACGATCCGGATGGAGTTGCTGGAATTATCAATATTGTAATGAAGAAAAATCGGCTACAGGGTGTTAGCGGTGTGGTTAATGCCAACATGGGAACACAGAGCAGGTATGGCTCCGATTTTCTCATTAATTATCGTAAGGAACGAGTGAACGTTTACGTGGGGGCAGATTTTAACAACAGAAGCATGACAGGTAATTACATTAGGCGAAATGAAACCTATAGCACTGATACCAATTTTTTATACAGTAATGGAGAGTTTGACAGAGGAGGACAATCATGGGGAGCAAGAGCTGGTTTTGATTTTACTATTAACCCCAAGAACACCTTAAGTTTAGGTTATCGCTTAGGTGAACGGGAGCATGGTGGAGAATCTGAAATGGTTTTTGAGGAGTGGAACTCAACCAGCCCCAATGATGTAAATACTTACACCAGCTTTGAGGAGAGTACAAGGGGCGGTTTCTCTCAAAATCTTACGCTCGACTATGAAAAGGAGTTCGATAGCGAGGATCATATCTTACTAGCACAGGTGATTTGGGGTAATGGCGATTTTGCTGAGAATAGTTTAAATTACCTTTACGATGTCAATGAAATTATTACCAACGGTCAACGTGCACAGGAGAAGGGGCCAAGTAATCGATATACCTTTAAGGTTGACTATACCCTGCCAATTGGAGAAAGTTACAAGTTTGAGGCAGGTTACCAAGGGAATATGAGGACATCTGAGGAACGTTACGATTTTGAGCAGTATAATACTGACGAGGAGGAGTTTCAGCTTGATGATACCTTTAATAAGGATGTGCTTTACGATACGGATGTTCATGCTCTTTACTCCATGTTCTCTGGTGAGAGGGACAAGTTGGGATACCAAGTTGGGCTTAGAACAGAATATACTGATAGGTTGGTTGACCTAAAGGGCGAAGATGATGATTACACACTAAAACGTTGGGACTACTACCCCACAGTTCATTTATCATACGATTTACCTTCTGAGCAGCAAGTAATGACCAGCTACACCCGTCGTTTGCAAAGACTACGCGGATGGTATCTTGAACCATTTTATACATGGCGCGATGCGTATAATGTACGTATTGGTAACCCTGATCTGGAACCCGAGTATATTGATTCGTACGAATTTAGCTACCAGAATAGGTTCAAAAAGAATGTAATTTCATTGGATGTTTACTATAGGGTTACGCACAACAAGATAGAATGGGTGCAGAGTGTTTATGAAGATTCTGATAATATCCTGCTCACATCATTTGCCAATGTTGGTAAAGACTATTCATTAGGTACTGAGATCATGCTAGGTATAGGGCCTTTTGAGTGGTGGCATTTTGATGTTATGGGTAATATTTACGATTACAGGCAGGAGGGAACGCTGAATGGCAGCGATTACTCAACCTCGAGCTTTAACTGGAGCGCAAGGTTAAACAATACTTTCAAGTTGGCAAAATTCACTCGCCTTCAGATTACAGGAATGTATAATAGCCCAACCGTTACAGCGCAGGGGGAGAGAGAGGGTTTTATGGTTACGAGCCTGGCTCTTAAGCAAGATTTTTTCAAGAATGCCCTATCGCTTACACTCCATATGCGAGATGTGTTTGGTACAATGGGACATAAACGAACGATTCAGGATGCTGATTTTTATTCCTATGGCGAGTGGGATCCAAATACCCCAATCGTTTCGTTTACTCTTACATACCGTATAAATAATTTCCATTCCGACAGACGTCGAGGATCAGGTGGAGAAAATGGAATGGACGATATGGGGGGTGATGATTTTTAGCCAACTTAGAATTTAGTATTGCTATATAATTTATGGTATTATTCATAAG
>JBKHAH010000059.1:0-20240 GCA_046542995.1 Bacteroidales bacterium | reverse complement strand
AAAAAAAAACATTGTGGCAAAATTTTTCAACGTAAAATTCAACGTTTTGACAAAAAAATCGCTCATTTTTTCCTATAAATGATAAAGTTATGTATTTTTGCAATCTATTTTTCTATCAATATTGTCTAACCTATTAATTTAGAGGTAATTTAATGATTAATCAAGATGAAATGGCACCAAAAGGTGCAGAAAATGCAGAGGAAGTAGAGCAGCAAGCTGCAGAACCTACTGCAGAAAAAGAAGAAGAAGTTAAGCCGGAAGAATCAACGCAGAAGAATAATCTGGAAGATTTTGACTGGGAAGCGTTCGCTGAAGATGAGAACTACTCCAAAGAGCGCAAGCAAGAACTTGAGGCAATGTACGATGAGACCCTTTCGTCGATTGGCGAAGGCGAGGTTGTTGACGGTACAGTAATTGCAATGAACAAGCGCGAAGTTGTTATTAACATCGGCTACAAATCAGAAGGCGTTATCAGCCTTAACGAATTCCGCTACAACCCAGACCTTAAAGTTGGCGACACCGTTGAGGTTTACGTTGAGAATCAAGAGGACAAGAGAGGGCAGCTTGTGCTATCGCACAAAAAGGCTCGTTCACTTCGCTCTTGGGATCGTGTAAACCAAGCGCTTGAAAAAGACGAGGTTATTAAAGGATACATTAAGTGTCGTACCAAGGGCGGTATGATTGTTGATGTATTTGGCATTGAGGCTTTCCTTCCTGGCTCACAAATTGATGTTAAGCCAATTCGCGATTACGATATATATGTTGGGAAAACAATGGAATTCAAGGTTGTAAAAATCAACCAGGAATACAAGAACGTTGTTGTTTCACATAAAGCCCTTATCGAAGAAGAACTTGAGCAGCAGAAGAAAGAGATTATCGCTAAACTTGAAAAAGGACAGGTTCTTGAGGGTACAGTTAAAAACATTACCAGCTACGGTGTATTTATCGACCTTGGCGGCGTAGATGGTCTAATTCACATTACAGATCTATCATGGGGAAGAGTTACTCACCCAGAAGAGATTGTAGAGTTGGATCAGAAGATTAATGTTGTAATTCTTGATTTTGACGATGCCAAAAAGCGTATCGCACTTGGTCTTAAGCAGCTTACGCCACACCCATGGGATTCACTTGACCCCAACCTTAAAATTGGCGATGTAGTTAAAGGGAAAGTGGTTGTTATGGCCGATTATGGGGCATTCGTTGAGATTGCGCCTGGTGTTGAAGGGCTTATCCACGTTTCTGAGATGTCCTGGAGCCAGCACCTTCGGAGTGCTCAAGAATTCCTTAAAGTTGGCGATGTAGTTGACGCACAAATACTTACCCTAGATCGTGAGGAGCGCAAAATGTCATTAGGCATGAAGCAGCTTAAGCCCGACCCATGGGAGAACATCGAGGAGAAATACCCAGTTAACTCACACCATAAAGCAAAAGTTAGAAACTTCACTTCATTCGGCGTTTTCGTTGAGATTGAAGAAGGTGTTGATGGACTAATCCATATTTCAGACCTGAGCTGGACTAAGAAAATTAAGCACCCTGCAGAATTTACCACAGTAGGTGCCGACATAGAAGTGGTTGTACTAGAAATTGACAAAGAGAACCGCAGATTAAGCCTTGGTCACAAGCAGCTTGAAGAGAATCCTTGGGATGTATTCGAAACAATTTTCACCGTTGATTCTGTGCACGAAGGTACCATCGTTGATATTTTCGACAAGGGTGCTGTTGTAGCACTTCCATACGGAGTTGAGGGATTTGTTACCCCAAAACATCTTGTTAAGGAGGATGGAAGCAATGCAAAAGTTGATGAGAAGATGCAGTTTAAGGTGATTGAATTTAACAAGTCATCTAAACGTATCATACTGTCTCACAGTAGAATATTTGAAGATGCCAAGAAAGGTGATGCCCCTGCTGAGAAAAAATCTAAAGGTTCAACTACACAAAAAGCTGTAAAAAAGTTGAAAGATAACTTAGAAAAGACTACCTTAGGGGATATATCTGAACTGGCTGCTTTGAAATCGGAACTTGAAGAGAGTCAGAAGAAAAGCAAAGATAATAAGTCAGATAAAGGCGAAGAATAAACATAAATTTGATCTCACATAAACCTGATAGCAATGGAATTTAGGATTAATAAGCTTGAGAACTACTCGTTAATTGAGGTTCTGGAAGAAAAATTGGACACCAATATTGCTCCCAGTCTTAAATCGGAGTTAGTGTTAATCTCCGGAAACGGAGAGCGTAATATTGTGCTCGATCTTAGCACATGTCGTTATTGCGATTCATCTGGCTTAAGTGCAATTCTTGTTGCTAACAGGTTGTGTAAAAATGCCAATGGAACGTTTGTCCTTACAGGACTTACCGATGCTGTTGAACGTTTAATAACCATTTCACAGTTGGATACCGTTCTTAATATTGCTTACTCGCGCGAAGAGGCTGCGGATATTATTAATAAGGCCGAAACCGATAGTAAGGAGTAAGTGACTTTTGAAGTAACAATACTTGGTAGTAGCAGCGCGCTACCAACTTCACAAAGATTTCCTTCCGCTCATGTGCTCAATGTGCATGAGCGGTTGTTTTTAATTGACTGTGGTGAAGGGACACAAATTCAACTCCGGAACTTTAAACTAAAACTCTCTAGATTACACCACATTTTCATCTCTCACCTTCATGGAGACCATACCCTGGGTTTAGTTGGGCTTATATCAACCTTGAATCTGCTTGGACGAAAGCAACCATTAACAATTCATGCACACCAAGAGTTACAACCAATCCTTGAGCAGAATATCAATTTCTTTGTAAACGAGCTGCAGTTTAAACTTATTTTTCAAGCGCTGGACAAAAAAAGACATAAACCCATTTACGAAGATGAAAGAATTACCGTTGAAGCAGTGCCGCTAAAGCATAGGATACCTTCAACAGGTTTCATTTTTAGAGAGAAACCCAAACTTCCAAATATAAAAAAGCACCTCATCGAAAGGTATAGCATCCCACTTGCAGATATTGTTAAGATAAAGCATGGGGCTGACTTTACAACCTCATCGGGAGTTACCATTCCAAATAGCGAGCTAACATACATCGCATCAAAGCCCCGCTCCTACGCATATTGTAGCGATACAAAATATTTTGAGAAATTGGCTGAAATGGTAAAAGATGTCGATTTACTTTACCACGAGGCAACCTTTGGAAGCGATAAAGAAAAAATGGCCAGGGCTACCGGGCACTCAACAGCAAAAGAAGCTGCAACTACCGCAAAAAAAGCAGGCGCAAAGAAGCTTATTATTGGTCACTTCTCATCAAGATACAAAGATGTTAATGTGCTTCTTAACGAAGCTCGCCAAATATTCCCTGAAACATTCGCTGCCGAAGATGGAGTTACCTTCTCGGTAAATGATAAAAAATCAGAGTCATCGTGACGTTCATAGGTTACTCTAAAACAAAATCAAAATAAAGACAAGCATCAGTACATCCTCAATATATCAAAAAATGCTACCTTTGCATAATCATAATAAAAAAGCCCCCTAAACAGATGCATAACAAGATTCTTATCCTCGATTTTGGCTCACAATACACACAGCTAATTGCAAGAAGAGTTAGAGAGCTGAACGTTTACTGCGAAATTCATCCTTTCAATAAATATCCAGAAATTGATGGGAATGTTAAAGGGGTAATCCTCTCGGGAAGCCCTTTTTCGGTTCATGACCCAGCCTCACCCAAACCCGACCTGGGTAAAATAAGAGGAAAACTACCAGTACTTGGGATTTGTTATGGTGCTCAACTTCTTGCCCAGCAAGATGGAGGAAAAGTAACCCCATCAAATACAAGGGAGTACGGACGAGCAATGCTCACAGTAAACCAAAGTGGCTGCGCTCTTTTCAAAGGATTTACAGCACAATCGCAAGTTTGGATGTCGCACGGAGATACTATAACTGAAATACCCTCGAATTTCCAAATAACTGCTAGCACCGAGGAGGTAAAGGTGGGCTCCTTCCTCCTGAAAAATGAGCAAACGTATGGCATACAATTCCATCCTGAAGTTTACCATACAACTGAGGGGCTTACGCTCCTCAGGAATTTTACTGTAGAAATTTGTGGTTGTAAACAGGACTGGACCCCAGCCTCCTTCGCTGAAGAAACCATTAGTAATCTAAAGTCTCAGTTAGCCAACGACAAGGTTGTTCTTGGCCTATCTGGTGGAGTTGATAGCTCCGTTGCTGCGCTCCTGCTTCACAAAGCCATTGGCAAGAACCTTACCTGCATTTTTGTGGATAATGGGCTCCTTAGGAAAGATGAGTTTGAACAGGTTCTTGAATCATACAAAACTCTAGGTCTAAACGTTATAGGAATTGATGCTAAGCAAATGTTCTATGATGACCTTAAGGGCATAGTTGACCCTGAGCTTAAGAGAAAAAGCATAGGTAAAAATTTTATAAATGTGTTTGAAGCTGAGGCAAAGAAAATTACAAACGTATCATGGCTAGCTCAGGGCACAATTTACCCCGATGTAATCGAATCTGTATCCGTTAACGGTCCTTCGGTTACCATAAAATCGCACCATAACGTTGGGGGACTACCCGAAAAGATGAACCTAAATGTTGTGGAACCATTAAGGCTGCTTTTTAAAGATGAAGTGCGCCGGGTAGGTAAAGAGCTGGGCTTGCCAGCAAACATACTAGGTCGTCACCCATTCCCAGGCCCTGGTTTAGGCATTAGGGTGCTGGGCGAGGTAACCCAAGAAAGAGTAACGTTGCTTCAAAAAGCAGATAGCATATATGTTGAAAACTTAAAAAAGTACGATTTGTACGATAAAATATGGCAGGCTGGTGCTATTCTACTCCCTGTTCAAACAGTTGGTGTTATGGGCGATGAAAGAACTTACGAGTACGTTGTTGCCCTAAGAGCAGTGACATCAACCGATGGGATGACAGCTGATTGGTATCCCTTACCTTACGAATTTATGTCAAAATTATCAAACGAAATCATTAATAAGGTGAAAGGCATTAACCGGGTTGTTTACGATATCAGTTCTAAACCACCCGCCACCATTGAATGGGAATAGCAAACAGAACTTTTTTAACAATTATTCGTTAGTATATTAAATATTCAAACACTAAATTATATATTCATTCATTGAATCGTTATAAAACTCCTTACATGCTTAAAAGAATCTCTATCGCAATTATAATAGCCCTAGGCCTATTCGTAAATGTAAACTTTACTAACGCTCAGGAAACTGACAACCTCAACATCTTTAAGATTGTCCGATTTCTTCAGTACGTATCTTCAGATTATGTTGATTCTGTTAGCACAGATGAACTGGTTGAGGATGCTATTATTGAAGTTCTCAGAAACCTTGATCCACATTCAGTATACATATCAAAGGAGGATGTTAAAGCCATGAACGAGCCCCTAGAGGGAAACTTTGAAGGAATAGGCGTTGAATTTAACATTCTGAACGATACGCTAATGGTTGTTAACCCCATTCCTGGCGGACCATCGGAGCGTGTTGGTATTGTAGCAGGTGATAGAATTTTATCTGTTGATGGTGAGAATGTTGCAGGCATAGGGTTAAAGAATAGCGACGTATTTGATATGCTCAGAGGGGATAAAGGAACAAAAGTGACCGTTAAAGTGAAACGTAAGGGTACCTCCGATTTGCTTGAGTTTACCATTACCCGTGATAAGATTCCTATTCACAGCCTGGATGCAGCATACATGATTAACTCACAAATAGGCTACATCAAGTTGAACCGTTTCTCCCAAACAACTGTAGAAGAGTTCTTAGAGGCTCTTAAAACTCTCAAAAAGGAGAACATGAAAGATCTAATTTTAGATCTGAGAGGGAACGGAGGCGGATACCTTAATGCTGCAGTTGAATTAGCTGACCAGTTCTTGAATAAGGATAAAATCATTGTATATACAGAGGGTAGAAATTCTCCCAGATCCGATTTTAATGCCAGTAGTAAAGGAGAATTTAAGCAGGGTCGAATCGTAGTACTTATTGATCAGGGGTCTGCCTCTGCAAGCGAGATTGTTGCAGGTGCAATTCAGGATTGGGACAGAGGAATAGTAATTGGGCGCCGCTCATTCGGCAAAGGGTTAGTTCAAAATCAGGTTCCCTTACCCGATGGTTCAATGATTAGGCTTACCGTAGCCCGCTACCACACTCCTACCGGAAGGGTAATTCAAAAACCTTACGAGTCGGGTGATATTGAATCATACTATAAAGATTTAAGTGAGCGTTACGAAAAGGGCGAATTTTTCCATGCAGATAGCATCTCAATGCCTGACTCATTAATTTATAAAACCCTTGAAAAGGGGAAAACTGTTTTTGGTGGCGGAGGAATTGCTCCAGATATTTTTGCTCCAATTGACACCTCATTCTACTCCGACTACTACGGAAAACTAGTAAGGCAAGGAATAATTAATCAATTTGTTCATTCTTATATTGATAATAACAGAAGAAAGTTGCAACGTAACTACAACTCATTCAAAAAATTTGAGCAAAACTTTACTGTATCTACAGAAATGATGAATGAATTGGTTATCTTTGCAAAAGATTTAGAGTTGGAACCAGATGAAGAAGGTTTAGAAACCTCTAAACATGAGATAAGTAAGCAAATTAAAGCGCTTATAGCGCAGAATCTATTTTCAACCAAATATTATTTTAAAATCGTTAATCAGAACAACATGGCCCTCCAAAAAGCCATAGAGGTGCTAAATAGCTGGGAAAGCTATAAGCATTTAGTCTTGGAATAATCCATTAGTTATAACCTCAAATGTAAAAAACTCCAACAAACAAGTAGTTAAATACAGCCTCCGGGAAAGAAGTTGTATTAAAACAAACAGCCAATTAAACCTGGCTACGGCTATATTTACGCAAAATTGGAGACGCTTATAAGTAAAGGGCAATTTGTTCGCTCACAAAAACAAACATGGAAACACAATCAGAATTTCAACAATTTGGCCTCTCCGATGAGACCTTAAGAATCATTGCAAAAAAAGGGTTTGAAACGCCCTCTCCCATTCAAAAAATGGCACTGCCTGTTCTACTCAACGAAAGTTGCGATATTATTGGTCAGGCCCAAACCGGAACCGGTAAAACCGCAGCATTCGGTTTACCAATAATTGAATCGTTGGCAAACAAGAAGTCCGGTAAGTTGATTTCATTAATTCTTGTGCCAACCAGAGAGCTAGCACTACAGGTATCCGATGAGATAAACTCTTTTAAGGGATCACGTAACATCAGTATTATAACCCTTTATGGAGGCCAGTCTATTTCTGAACAGCAACGTAGGCTAAGGAAAGGGGCTGACGTGGTAGTTGGTACCCCCGGCAGAATTCTGGATTTACTTAGACGCCAAGACCTTAAACTAAATGCTATTGAGTGGGTTGTGCTTGACGAGGCAGACGAAATGCTGAACATGGGTTTTATTGATGATATTGAGTCAATTCTTAGCCATACACCTAAAGAAAAGCGCATGCTGCTTTTCTCTGCTACCATGCCAACCAGAATTGTAAAGCTAGCCCAGAAATTCATGAATAGCCCCAAGCAGCTTTCAGCAGGAAATCAGCATAAGGCAACAGATTTGGCCGATCAAATTTACTTTGAGGTTCGCAAGCCCGACAAATTTGATGCCCTAACACGCATTATTGATATTGAGCCGGAGTTTTACGGCCTGGTTTTTTGCAGAACAAGGGTTGATGTTGATGACCTTTCGTCTAAATTATCGGAAAGAGGGTACTCATGCGAAGGATTACACGGAGATATATCACAAGCACAACGAGAGAAAACCCTGAAAAAATTTAGAAATAAGGTTATTAATATACTGGTTGCTACCGATGTTGCAGCCCGCGGTATCGATATATCTGATCTTACGCATGTAATTAACTATAGTCTTCCTCAGGATCCTGACTCATACATTCACAGAATTGGACGAACAGGAAGAGCAGGTAAAGAAGGGACGGCAATAACCTTTATCACCCCAGACGAGTATAGAAAGTTTGTTTACTTCCAAAAAGCGATTAAATCAAATATTAGAAAAGAAGTTCTCCCTGGGGCGCAGGATGTAATTGAAATGAAAAAGGTAAGGATACGTGAAGAGCTACAAACAATAGTTGAAAGCGAGAGTTATCAAGATTACCTTGGCATGGCAGAAGATTTACTTGAGGTTAACAGCCCCGAAGTGGCTCTAGCATCCCTTCTAAGAATGGCATTTAAATCGCAGCTGGAAGAACGAAGCTACCCTGAAGTGAGAGATTTTAAGGTTGACAAGAAAGGAACAACGCGTCTATTCATAGCGCTTGGAAAGCGAGACGATATGTCTCCCAAAAAAATCTCCTCATTCATTCGCGACAAAGTGAATATGCCCGACAATAAGATTGACGATATCGGGGTTTACGACGAGTTTTCGTTTGTTTCAGTACCCTTTGCCGATGCAGAAAAAATACTCTCTGTTTTTTCAAAGAAAAAGCAAGGAGGAAAACCCTTAGTAAGCAAAGCAAAATCCAGAAACTAATTTATCTTTCTAACTAACATGGAGCAAAAACAAGAGTTTGTTGCAAAAACACTTCACGGCCTTGAAGAGGTATTGGCAGGTGAACTTATAAAAATTGGAGCGGAAGACGTTGATATACAAAGGAGGATGGTAAGGTTTTCGGGAAATACCGAAACACTTTACCGTGCAAACTTTCATACCCGAACGGCCACCCGCATACTAAAACCAGTATTTAAGTTTAGCGCTAAAAACGAGGAGGAGCTATATGGGATAGCAAAGAAGCTTGACTGGACAAGCATCATGGATCTATCCCATAAGTTTGCCATTGACAGCACGGTTAATTCACAAACATTTACCCATTCGCATTTTATCGCCCTAAAACTAAAGGATGCCATTGCAGACCACTTTAGGGATAGATTCGGGCGCCGACCTTTTGTTGACCCCAAAAACCCAAACATCCAAATTCACATCCATATAGCTGAGAACGACTGCACCATCCTACTTGACTCATCGGGAGAATCGCTGCACAAAAGGGGGTACAGATTGCATCAAGATGTTGCCCCACTTAACGAGGTGCTGGCAGCAGGATTAATAATGCTATCCGGTTGGGATGGAACAACCCCATTTATTGACCCTATGTGCGGATCTGGCACCCTGCTAATTGAGGCCGCTCTTATTGCTCAGGGAATATCGCCTGGGATATTCCGTAAACATTTTGGGTTTGAGGATTGGCTAGATTTTGAGAAGGATACCTTTGAGAAGGTATTTAATGAGGATATTTTTGAGCGTGATATTACCCCAATAATTATTGGAAGGGACCTTTCGAAAAGAGCCGTAGAAATAGCCAGCAGCAACTTTAAGAACGCTGGCATACACAAGCTGATTCCCATTAAGAAACAATCTGTATTCGACTATTTTCCCCCTGAAGGTCCAGGTGTAGTAATAACAAACCCACCCTATGGCGAGCGCCTTAGGAAAGATCAAATTACTACTTTTTATAAGCAGCTTGGAGATTGCTTTAAGCAACGGTATAAAGATTATGATGTTTACCTTATTAGCGGGAATATGGATGCTATTAAAAGTTTTGGGCTACATCCATCAAAAACCACTACGCTTTACAATGGAGCTATTGAATGTAAATACCAACGCTTTAACATATATTCAGGAAGTAAAAAGGAAAAATACCAGGATAAAGAATAATTTTCCTAAAAAATAGCCTCATTTCAAGTATATTTCAATACAATTTGTTTTTTTAGTACTAAAAATTTATATATTTGTTCTAGCAACCATATTTCTAAAGATAAGATAACATTAAACCTCAATGAGTTTCTTTCTAGATCAGTGCTATGAACAAATGAATCAAGGGGAGGTTATAGTTGCCTATAAAGGAACCATTGGTGCAGATGTTATTGCTAATACACTAAGTTTAGTAGAGCTGAAGTTAGAGAATATGGATATTCACAATAGTATCCGCAAAAAGCTTTACAACGTTCTGGTTGAAAGTCTGCAGAACTTATTTCATCATGTTGATACTCCTAAACAAGAAAACAAGGATGGATCCAACTCTAACTACGGCATTTTTATTTTAAGCAGAATAGAAGAGGGGTTTAGGATATCGACGGGGAATTTTGTGCATCAGAATAAAATCTCTGCAATTAAAGAGAAGATTGATAAAATTAATTCGCTTTCAAGCGAAGAATTAAAAGATTTTTATAAATTTGTTTTAAATAATCAAAAGTTTTCCGAAAAAGGTGGAGGCGGATTAGGGTTAATTGATATGGCTAGAAAAACAGGAAATAAAATTAGCTATACCTTTTTTGATTATAATCAGGATTACTACTTTTTCAACATGACCGTACTAATTAATACAAAAGATAAATAATTTTGAAAATTCAAAACTATGGAGTTGATAAATATTGAAGGTACACCCAAAACCCCAACGGTTAACATGAACCCTGAAACTGGGGTTGTTGAGATTAAAGGCAGGTCAATTCCTGAGAACTCAATTGAGTTCTATAAGCCAATAGTTGATTGGCTTGAGGAATACGCAAAAACCCCTCTGCCAAAAACAACCGTTAACGTTCAGCTGGAATATTTTAACACAAGCTCATCAAAATGCATCCTTGATGTATTTAAAAGGCTTGAAGTGCTTAAGCAAAATCAAAATGATGTTTTAATTAACTGGTACTACGAGGAGGATGACGAGGATATGCTTGAGGCTGGCGAAGATTATGAATCAATTATTAAAATACCTTTTAAAATGATTCAAATTGTTGACTAGCAATAGTTACCAATCAAAATTTTACCATAACAAAAAAGGAGCAGTTCGTCTGCTCCTTTTTTGTGTTTTATAATAGCCTTTTTATTACCATTACCGCTTCCCTCTCTTCTGCTGCTGCTTTTGCTTCGCCATCTCTTCAATTTTTGCCTGAAACTTCGATTTCTTCTGGGGCTTTTTTGCATTCTCGGTAAGCTTCTTAAGAATAGCCTCATCGTCAACCGTTTTTCGAATGAGCATGGTCTGCCCAAAGGTAATTATGTTAGACAAGAAATAGTAGTAGCTAAGGCCTGCTGAATATTTGTTAAAGAAGAATAAAAGCATAAGAGGCATCATGTAAAGCATCATGTACTTCATGCCGGGCATCTGTGCACTCGTATCGCCCATTTGCGCGGTGCTCGTTTTAGATGTAAGGAATAGCGCACCTGCCATTAGCAAGGTAAATAAACTAACATGATCGCCATAAAATGGGATGGAAAATGGAAGATCGAGTATAGAATCGTACGTTGAAAGGTCCTCTGCCCACAGAAAGCTCTCCTGTCGCAATTCGAACGATGCGGGGAAGAAGCGGAACATGGCAATAAGTATGGGGAACTGAATTAGCATGGGTAAACATCCACCCAGAGGGCTTACACCTACTTTTTTGTAAAGTCCCATTACAGCCTGCTGCTTTTTCATGGCATCCTCTTTCTTTGGATACTTCTTACCAATCTCATCAATCTGAGGTTTTAAAACCCTCATTTTTGCCTGACTAAGATAGGATTTATAGGTAAGGGGAAAGAGAACAATTTTTATAAGTATGGTTAAAAGTAGAATGATTAACCCGTAGCTATTTATGAAATTGTTAAGCAGATCAAAAACGAAAATAATCACATACTGATTTATCCATTTAATAATCCATCCCCCAAGTGGAACCACCTCTTCAAAACCATGATCGTATTTCTTTAGAGTATTAAAGTGGTTTGGACCAAAATACATCTTCATGTTTTGCTCCTCGGTCTGCTCACCGCTATAGGGCAAACCAATGCGTGAGGAGAACTCTCTTGTGTGCTTTCCATCAGCTACTACATTTGAGTTGAATTTTGCATTGAGAAAGGACTCATCATGCACCAGAAATGTTGAGAAGAACTGCTGCTTGTAACCAACCCAACTAATACGGGTGGGAATATCTTCAGAAGCCTCATCGGTTCGTGAGCTTAACTCCTCAAAATCGCCATTTGCTAGCTGGTAGGAAATGGTGGTATATTCGCTCTCTTTCTCTGCATTCTTCTCCAGCTGTGGCAAAAGTACGTCCCATAAAAGGTCAATTGATCCGGGTCTTCCGCTAATAATATCATTCATGTTGCTTAGCTCCATGCTAAAATCAATCATGTATGACTCTGGGTGTATTGTGTAGATATAATCAATGTAAGACTCCTCTCCAGCCGCAAGCCTCATGCGTAAGGTTTCAGGATTATCGCCTGGTTTTACCCTAATATTTGACTCTTGCCTATCGGGCTCAAAGAAAAGCTTATGCGTTGATACTTCCTTATTCTCTCCCCAGAATTGCAAGCCAAAAACGTTGCTGTCATTAGCATATAAAACGAGAGGTTCCCCGCTGTATGTTTCATAGTCTTTAACCTCTACGGAGTAAATACTACCTCCTTGTGTAGAAACATTAATTTTCAACAAATCGTTTTCCAGGGTAACCAGCCTCTTTTCCCCTTTCTGAACATGACTAAATGCGCCTGTTTGCTTTGCGGTCTCATCTTCATCACTTAATTCGGGGTCTATGTTACTATCCTTCTCTGCATCTTTAGCATCTTTCTGCTGAGCCTCCCTTTGCAATTCTTCCTGCAGTTTATCCTGCCGGGCTTCAACCATTGCTATAGAATCGCGCTTTCTCCTTGCCTCCTCCATCTCCTCTTGCGATGGTCTGTTAAAGTAACTAAACCCTATAAGAATTAAAAAAATAACGACTAAACCTACTACAGTATTTCTATCCATTTTATTACTTATTTATAGTTAACTTTTTGAAAAATCGCACAAAGTTAACTTATTAATTATGCTATTAAAAAAAGTTTATCCTGTTTAATTTGATTTAACTCAAATTTGGCATTAAAAAAAATGATGACGGTTAATTTTTCCCTTTAAATTCAAGCGCTGCTTTTATTAAACTCTCGAACAATGGATGTGGTTTAATTACCGTACTTTTATACTCAGGATGAAACTGCACCCCAACAAACCAAGGGTGATTACTAATTTCAACGATTTCTACTAATCCAGTATCAGGATTAATACCAGAGGGTACCATCCCTTTCCTTGTTATATCATCAAGAAAATCGTTGTTTAACTCATACCGATGCCTGTGCCTCTCCTCAATATCAGACGTATTATAAGCGGCAAAGGCTTTGGTCCCTTTCTTCAATGTACAGGGGTAGGCTCCTAAACGCATGGTTCCCCCTTTATCTGTAATGCCTTTCTGGTCCTCCATCAGATCGATTACAGGATGCTTTGTCCTGGTCATTTCTGTTGAGTTAGCATCAGCATAACCTATTACATTACGAGCAAACTCAATAACAGCACATTGCATACCAAGGCAAATACCGAGGAATGGGATACCATTCTCACGAGCATACCTGGCCGTTTCAATTTTCCCCTCAATACCTCTTTGTCCAAACCCCGGAGCAACAATTATACCTGAAAACCCGCAAAGCTTGCTCTCAACATTATCATTATTAATTTCCTCTGAATGAATTGCTTCAAGTTCTACCTTACACTCGTTGCTTGCACCCCCATGAATTAGTGCCTCCATTATGGATTTATATGCATCGGGGAGCTCAACATATTTCCCTACCAAACCAATTTTAACACTGTGCTTGGGTTTTTTTAGAGTTGCTATGAATTGCTTCCATTTTTTTAGCTCTGGATTTTCCCCAAAAGGTAGATTTAACTTTGAAAGTACAATCGTGTCAAGTTTTTCTTTCTGCATAAGCAGTGGTACCTCGTAAATGGTAGATACATCTATTGATTCAATTACAGAATCGAGGTTAACGTTGCAAAATAAGGCTACCTTTTTTCTAATCTCTTTTGTAAGGGAGTGCTCTGTTCGAAGCACAAGGATATCTGGCTGAATACCATTCTCAAGGAGTACTTTTACCGAGTGCTGCGTGGGTTTCGTTTTTAACTCGCCTGATGCTGCCAAGTATGGCACAAGGGTTAGATGTATGAAAACGGAATTTGAAGTTCCCAGCTCCCATTTTAGCTGGCGAACAGCCTCCACATAGGGCAACGATTCAATGTCGCCAACAGTTCCGCCAATCTCAGTAATAACCACATCATACTTATGCTTTGTACCGAGGAGTTTGATTCTGCGCTTAATCTCATCGGTTATATGGGGAATTACCTGAACCGTTTTACCGAGGTACTCCCCTCTCCGCTCCTTGTTAATAACCGATTGGTATATTCTTCCGGTTGTTACGTTGTTAGACTGGGTTGTGTGCGTATTTAGAAAACGCTCGTAGTGTCCCAGGTCCAAATCGGTTTCTGCACCATCCTCCGTTACATAGCACTCACCGTGTTCGTAAGGGTTTAGGGTTCCGGGGTCAACATTTATGTAAGGGTCAAGCTTTTGTATGGTTACTGAGTACCCACGGCTTTGGAGGAGTTTTGCTAACGAGGCAGAGATAATTCCTTTACCCAAAGAGGAGGTTACTCCGCCTGTAACAAAAACGTATTTTGTATTGTGCGGCATGATATTATAATAGTTAAAAAAATATATTGTACGGCTGAAAGTTACTCCATGCTATCAATAAGGCGGATTTTCTCAGTAATTACTTTAATGTCTGCACGGGCCTTCTCTATCTTTTTCTCCACCTCCTTTTTAAGCTGCTCTGCATTTTTCGATTTTGCAAAGAATCCAATATTATTCTCCCACAAAACGATATCGTTCTCAAGCTGCTTTAGCTGATTAAATAGCTTGTCGCGCTCAAAACGGAGCTTATTTTCTCCCTTGGGATTGCCTTGCAGGGTATCAACCTTAGTTTTAAACCTTAGGATATTCTTCCTGGAGTTATCAATTTTTAGATTCTCAAAATGCTTATTAATAGCCTCGCGGTATGCCTTTTGCAATTCGTCCTTCTTTTTAATGGGTACAAACCCTATCTCTGCCCAACGCCTTTGGAATTCTTTTAGCTTTTTAAGGGACTCCTCAACGTTTTCTCCTGCTTTGAAATCTTGTATCTCACTAACGAGCGCTTCCTTGTCCTTTAAATTTTTCTCATACTTATTATCAACGGTAGCAAAATGTTCCGATTTATTATTGAAAAAATAATCACATGCCGCACGGAACCTTTTCCATACCTCATCGCTATTCTTTCGGGGAACTGGGCCTATCTCTTTCCATCGCTTCTGTAGATTGATAAGCTCCTCAGTGGTTTTTTTCCACTCGGTGCTATCCTTAATGCCTTCGGCCTGGATACATAGTTCTGTCTTTAACTGAAGGTTGTTAAGCTGCTCCTCTCTTGATTCCTTGTAAAACTCTCTTTTCCTATTAAAAAAGGAGTCGCATGCTGCTCTAAATCTATCATATATTTTATTGTTATCTTTTTTAGGTGCAAAACCGATTGTTTTCCAAACCTTCTGGAGTTCAATCATCTCCTTGGAATACTTATTCCAATCTTTCGTGCTTTTAATATCGGTTTCAGCTATCCTCTCTGCATTCTCGCAAAGAGCCTTTTTTGCTTCAAGATTCGATTTCTGCTCTTCGCGTAACGTCTCAAAATGCTCCTGATGCTTTTTATTTATTGCAGTGGTCACCTCTTTAAAGCGATCCCATATTTCATTCCTATGCTCGTGCGGAACAGGGCCAACTTCTCTCCATTGGTTATGTAGTTTCTGAAGCTTTTTAAAGGCAACAACAATAGCAGGCTCCAAAAGCAGCTCCTCTGCTTTCTCGCAAAGCGAAATCTTTTCTTCCAGATTCTTTTTTAGGTCAAGATCCTTTAGCTCCTTATTTATCTTAACATAATCGTAAAAGTTTTGCACATGGTGATGGTAGGTCTCCCAAAGATCGTTTAAACTTGCTTGGGGAACGGGGCCAACATCTCTAAACCTTTGCTGAAGCTCCCTAAAATCCTGAAAAGTTTTATTGACAGACTCGTTACGATTAACCAGCTCTTTTATCTCCTCAATAATTGCTTGCTTGAGCTCGAGATTATGCTGCTTAACTTTCTCCAAGTCGCGGTTATACTCTGCCTTTTTTGCTCGGTACTGCTTAAAAAGCTCCTTAATTTGAGGTTCGAGCATATCATTAGGCGCTTCAAACTCCTCAATATCTCCACCTGAATCTACCCAATCTTTGCGCTTACGCTCATATTCAGCTTTATGCTTTTTATAAAAATTAACTTTAATGCTATCTACATCAGCCCTAATTTGATGAATCGGTTTGCTAGATATGAGTGCAGCTAATTTTTCAATTAGCTCTTCTCTTGAAAGTAATGCAAAATCAACCTCCTCATCTTCATTAGATTTGGTTGTTGCTTCAGCTTCATTCTCAGACTTGGCTGCAGGAGCATTCTCATTGTCATGCTCCTCTTTTTCATCATTAATGTGCTGCTCAGGCTCTTTAGTTGTTTCAGCTTGTGGATTAGACTTTACGTCTTCTTTTGCTCTAGGTTCAGCTACCTCATCAACCTCCTCCTTTGTGTCCTCAGCTGTTTCTGTTTCAGACTGATTGTCAGTCTTCTTTCTTTCATCATCAATGCTGTCAGAAGTTGATTCTGGTTGCTCATCATCAGAGTCATTAGATGACTGATGCTCGTTCTGGTCGGAAGTATTCTGCATATTTTCGGCGTTGCCGAACTGATCATCTTTGATCGGATCCTTCTGGTCTTTAGTTTCCATGAGTTAGAGTATTTACGCTTTTTTACAAATAAAAAAAACGAAATGATTATTGCTTAATTTCAGCCTACGAAAATAGGCAATATGTACTAATGCTCAAACAATTTTAATAAAAATCAACCTTTTAAACATTTTTTTATATCAAAAAGAAATTGCGTTGCTCTTTTACTATAATCTTAAATAGATTTAGAAAGAACCAGAAAGTTTATTCTCGTCTAAAATTCAATAGTACATGGGGAGTATGCTCCTTTTTGTATATACACTTGAACAATGGTGCACACAACAAAAAAACCGTGCTCATAAAAGCATGAACACGGTAACAGTTTAAACTACAATTTACTAACTAACCTTAATGGTACGTGGCGGCTTGTCCTTTGCCTCCTCCTTTTTTGCAAGAACTATGGTTAAAATCCCTTCGTTATGCTTAGCTTCAACTTTAGACGTGTCAACAGTTTTACCTAAGGTAAAAGTCCGCTTAAATGGATTCTTTGAGAATTCTTTTACCATATAAGTAAAACTCTCTTTCTCTTCATTCATTGGATTTGCCTCAAAAATTAATTGGTCATTATCAATATTTATTGATATTTCATCCTTTTTGTACCCAGGCACCGCAAGGTTAATTCTATACTCTTCTGCATCCTCAATTATATTAACAGAAGGTAAATTCTCATTACTGTTTGCTCCTGCATTAGTGGATGCATACCGATTCATCAAATCGGCATATCTGTCTCTGTTTGCTGAGCTACTCATCGTACGTGGACGAGAAATACTTAGTAGTGTCATAACTATTTTGTTTTTTTGGTTAATACTAATTGTTTATAATCAATACAAATAAAAATCGTACCAACGCAATTCGTGAGCCATTTTGACACCGTAACTACAAAAAAATGTCATTTTGGCATTTTTATGGTACGGGAAAGAATATTTTTCAGCAAGAATAATTCTTTGTACAATTTTCTTGTAGCTTTGCGTTTTATTATATGATACATGCATTTATACTGAATAATACGGTAAGTACATTTTAAATTTCTTAAAAAATTGACGGGTAATAAACTTATTAAGCATATCGCTATTAGCATTTTGGGGGTTGCCCTTTGTTTTAATTTACAAGCACAAAGCCAAGGGTTGATTGATGGATTTGTGAAAGAAAAAGATGGAAATGCAATTCCATTCGCCAATGTAATAGTTAAAGGCACCTCTTTGGGTACTGCCACTAATAATCAGGGTTTTTACCAGCTCCCCATACCTGCAAATACTAAACTAACAATAATATATTCATCGGTTGGTTTTGAGCCTGATTCTATGGTCGTTTCAATTAAGAGCAACGAAGTAAAACGAATTAACATAACCCTAATGCCAGTGAGCGGAAAAATTGACGAAGTCTCGGTAATATCTTCGCATAAAAGATTTGGTAATATTGAGAGGATAAACCATAAGGACATAGAGTTTGTGCCAGATGCATCGGGAAGCTTCGAGTCAATTTTAAAATCTTTGCCTGGGGTGTCATCTGCTCATGAAATGAGCTCTCAGTACTCCGTAAGGGGAGGAAACTTTGATGAGAATCTGGTTTATGTGAATGACATAGAAATTTATCGCCCCTTCCTTATTCGGTCTGGACAGCAGGAAGGGCTAAGTTTTATAAATTCCGATATGGTTGAGGGCGTAGAGTTCTCTGCTGGCGGATTTAATGCTGAGTATGGTGATAAAATGTCATCAGTACTTAGCATTAGGTACAGAACACCAACAAAAAACACTGCTGGTACCGAGGTCTCATTTATGGGTGCCAACGGAACGGTTGAGGGGGTTGGTGCTAACGGAAAATTCACCCATTTAACCGGAATTAGGTATAAAACCTCAAAGTACCTATTAACCACGCTTGATGAGGGTGGAGATTACACTCCTTCGTTTATCGACTTTCAGACAAATTTAGCCTGGCGTTTCAATCCAAAATTCAGGATGAGCTTTCTGGGAAATTTCTCATCAAACAGCTACCAGTTTGTTCCACAAGTTAGAGAAACCCGATTCGGTTCTTTTACCAACGCCCTTCAGCTAAAAGTCTTTTATCAGGGACAGGAACTAAACAGGTTTGAAACCATACAAGGTGCAATAACTGCTGACTACAGACCTAATGAGGAAACCATACTTAAATTCATTAGCAGCAACTATAGCGCAACAGAATCAGAAACCTTCGATATTTCAGGGGAGTACCTTCTAAACGAGCTGGACAATACTCTCGGGTCGAATACTTACGGAGATAGCCTTATTAATGTTGGTCTTGGAGGCTTTATGAATCATGCCCGAAATTTCTTGGATGCAAACTTCTTCAGATTAGAGCATCGGGGCTCGCATGTAACCAAAACCAATAGGATTAAATGGGGCGTTAGGTTTCAATACGAAAGTATTAATGATAGGATAAGCGAGTGGGAACTTATCGATTCCTCTGGGTATGCAGTACCTTATGATGGGAATGAACTTATACTTCCTTACCATTTAAAGTCGCAACTCGAACTTTCCTCGCAAAGATTTTCGGGATTTATTCAGAACAGCCATACAAAACAATTAAATAGTTGGGAATTAACAACAACGGCAGGTGTAAGGTTTAGTTACTGGACCTTCAATAGCAAATGGAATGTTAGTCCTAGAGCAACACTAATGATAAAACCCAATTGGAACAGGGATATTGCATTCCATATATCAGGTGGTTACTATCACCAACCCCCAATATACAAAGAGTACCGAAAACCCGACGGAACGCTTAACACTAACATCAAAGCACAGGAGTCCTTACATGCAGTATTTGGGGTTGAATACCTGTTTTCTGCATGGAAACGACCCTTCAGATTTCAAGCAGAACTATACCACAAGGAGATGAACAACCTTGTACCCTACAAGATTGATAACGTGAGAGTTAAATATTCTGGTGAGAATATTGCTAGAGGATACGCCCAGGGTGTTGATTTTAAAATTAATGGTGAATTTGTTCCCGGGGCTGAATCGTGGGCCAGCATATCATTTATGAGGACGTATGAAGATATAAAAAACGACTCCTTTATAAATGAAAACGGGAATGTGGAATACCCAGGTTACTATCCGCGCCCTACCGACCAACGTTTTAGCGTTGGCGCATTTTTTCAGGATTACCTGCCTGGAAACCCAACATACAGGGTACACCTAACCGGATATTACGGAACCGGACTACCCTTTAGCATGCCTAACTCTCCTCGTTACGATTTGGTTGCCAGAATGCCTTCTTACAAAAGGGTAGATATTGGCTTCACCAAAGTTTTTAAAGACGAAAGCAATAGCGAGAATGGACAATTAGCCAATGTGCTCTGGCTCAAAAGCCTATGGGTGGGTGTAGAAATATTTAACCTTTTCGATTTTAGGAATACGATATCCTACCTCTGGGTACAAACCGTATCAAACCAGAATAACGAATCAGGCAAGTATGCTGTACCAAACTACTTAACATCACGCAGAATTAATGTAAAAATTACAGCAAAGTTTTAATTACTCCTCCCGCTTAGTTCTGTTTTATAAAAAATGATGGAATGTTCTGATTAAATCATTAAAGTTCCAAGTAGTTTTATTAT
>JBKHAH010000058.1:0-20722 GCA_046542995.1 Bacteroidales bacterium | reverse complement strand
TACCCTAGTGTTTAAAATCTTTACGTAGCTAAGGCTATGCCCAGATTTTCTTTTTTGCTCTGAGAAAAATACCTGCGACTTAACCGACACAGTAGCATTGACATAACACTAGTTTCTTTTGTGACTTAATGGCTGGAAATAGTTTGCAAAATAAATTTAAAGTCAGAAACAATGACTAACCCAAATTGCAACGCAATTTTAAGCTAGGGACGAACGGATATATAGAAACCAACCAATCAACAAAAATTAAACACCTCGCCCGTTTTAATCTGCCTCACCTTAAACACCTTGTAAAACTCTGCCATTGCTGCAAGGGAAGTGCAATGTGAGGGGTAAATGTGCTTTACATTATTGTCCTTTAGATAGGATATGGTTTCCTGCGTTTGCCTCCCGTTCTTCTTTAAATGGAATCCGCCGAAAACTCCGAAAATTCTTTTCTCGCCTGTTACCTTCTTTGCATACTCTAACGTGTTTACAACACCCGAATGGCCGCAACCAGTTATAACAAACAGCCCCTTGCTGAGCTTTAGCGCTATTGCGCTATCGTCCATAACATAATCGGGTGAGCCATCCTCAAAAACAAAATGAGTAACCTTCGATTCAAAGTCAGTTAATCTGGGAATTTGACCAAGAAAGTAGGCTCCATCAAATAGCTGGTAAGGTTTATCAGTGGTAGTAAGGTTAAACTTGGCGGCAATCTCATCCTCCGAAAGCTTCAAACCAATGTATGAGCGGTCGGTTTTCCTATAGCGCTTTACAAAGCATCCTGAGTGGCAAATTAATTTTCCTGCTTTTAGATGCTCTAGGCCATTACCATGATCAAAATGGCCATGACTTAAAACTATAAAATCAGCATTATGAGCTGGCAGTTCCATGATTTTGGCATTCTCCAGGAACAGTCCCGATTGTGCGGTGTCGAAAAGGATTGTCCTTCCCTTACACTCAATGAAGAAGGAGAGGCCAAATTCTGCCATTGTTTTAACTCCGGGAGAATTATCGACTAGTATGGAAATTTTCATATCTAAGTATAAAGGTAACGAATTTTACTCAAGCCATGGATCCATATTAAGGTTGGTTGTACCGTAAATATCTCTGGTTTGGTACTCGTTTATCTTTTTTATCTGCTGTAGATAGGCTTTGGCGCCCTCATTCTTTTGGTCTTCATCAATAATTCGCTGCAGATAATTAATTGCCTCTCCATATTTTTGCTCACTAACAAGTTTGGTTACTACTTGTAAAAACTGCTTGCTATCTGTTTGTTCTTTCATTCTATTCCTTTAATATTTTAAATTAGGCAGCCCTGCTACAAACATAGCAATTTAAATTATTGTTCATTTAGCATTCTAATATTTTGGCGATGTATATGAGATAAATTAATTTTCTTACGAGGTTGCGTACCATCAGTTGTGAGTTTTGGCTGCCCTATGTTGCCATACAATAAAACATTGTGGGAGTGACGGTTAACTATCTCATAATAACTGGAAACAATCCCAAAAGTTTTTTTCACCTTTGAAATGATGCTATTTACTTTAACTTTTATACATTTAAAGTCCATTCAATAGTTAAAGCAGCTAATTATGAACAGTATTATGTATCATCCCATTGGAATAATATCATCTCCTTTTAATGACACCAATAATACCCCCATTCAACCTTCATCAGCAAAAGGGACAAAAGGATCTATTGTAATTTTCCCTGAGTTTGCAGATGGATTAAAAGGTATTGAGGGGTTTACCCATCTTATTATAATTTACCACTTCCATCGGGCGAATGGTTTTAAACTGCAGGTAAGCCCCTTTTTAGATGATGAAGAATATGGCGTTTTTGCTACCCGTGCACCCAAGCGACCAAATGGCATAGGCCTCTCGATAGTAAAACTAGTTAAAATGGAGGGGAGAACCATTTACATTGAAAATATTGATGCGCTAAATGGCACTCCCCTACTTGATATTAAGCCCTACGTTCCGCAATTTAACAATGTCAGAAATGTAAAAATTGGATGGCTCACAAGCAAGAAAGATAAAATCAAAACCCAAAAATCGGATAGTAGATTTGATTAACCCCTGGGAAGTAGAGCGCTAACAATATTATCGAATACATCGATGGCAATTCTATCCTCCTGATTAAAAACGCTAAGGCCTTTCTCAGCGGCTTCGCCAACCTCAGCAATTAATGGTATTTGGCCAATTAACGGAACGTTAAGCTCCCGTGCCAATTTTTCGCCGCCACCCTGACCGAAAATATAATATTTCTCATCTGGGTGTGGCTTTGGCGTAAACCATGACATATTCTCAATTACCCCAAGTATTGGAACCTTTAGGTCGGCATTGTTAAAGAGCGATGCTGCTTTACGTGCATCGTTCAATGCAATTTCCTGAGGGGTGGTTACTATTAATGAACCCGTTATGGATAGTTTTTGCACCGTAGTTAGCTGAATATCGCTTGTACCCGGAGGGAAATCGATTACCATATAATCAGTCTCACCCCATTGAGTATTCTCTAAAAGTTGTGTTAAGGCATTAGATGCCATTGGCCCACGCCAAATCAACCCTTGATTATTCTTTATGAAAAAACCTATTGACATGATTTTAACACCATACTTCTCAATGGGTTTCATTTCCTGCTTATCCTCTGTACCAGAAACCTCGGGCATAGCATCTTCAATGCCAAACATCTTTGGTATTGAAGGGCCAAAAATATCGGCATCCACCAGTGCTGTTTTAAGACCATTGCGAGCCAAAGCAATCGCTAAATTTGCTGCAACGGTTGATTTTCCAACGCCACCTTTGCCGGAAGCTACGGTAATAATATTCTTTATTTCAGGCAGCTGAATTTTTTCGAATATTGCCATGCTACTTGCCTCCTCTCATTAGTGTTAATTGTTTTTTTACAATCTGTTCTGCTGCTTTAATTAATGGATACGCTGCAGGCGATGCAGTTAAACATGGATGCGTACCAATTTGCATGGTTAAAAAGGAATTAACCGACATGCGATTCTGAATGGCAAGACCAATTACGTTGGTTAGCTCACCTGCTTCGAGACCTCCAAGCACCTCTCCACCAATAATTACACCCGAATTCTTTGCTGCAATCAGTTTAACAATCTGCTTGTGGGCGTTGGGTAAATTTCCTGGGTGACGATCGATACCCTCAAACAATCCTGTAACAACTTCAATCTCTTCATCATTAGCTCTTTGCTCGGTTAGGCCAGCGGTTCCAAACCCTGTATCGTCAATGGCCGTGGAGTAAATTGCTATTGTTCCACTAAAGGTTTTAACAACATGAAGGTTAAACAGATTCATTCCGGCAATACGTGCTTCGGCACATGCTGTAGATGCAAGCATGGTGGGTACGCGACGACGAGTAACAAAATCGCGCTTTTGTGCACAATCGCCGATGGCAAAAATATCCTTAGTGTGAGTGCGCATATACTCATCAACGCTTATAAAGTTATCCTCATCGGTTGATACTCCCGATTTTTTTGCCAGCTCCGTGTTGGGCTTATACCCCATTGAGAGGATAACAGCATCAATGCTAAGTGTTTTGCCGTTCTCCAGCTCTATAGACTCAACCTTATCTTTACCTATAACCTTTTTTATACCAGTTCCTGTGATAATATTAACCCCTCGATTTATGAGCATCTCATCAATTTTTTGAGATAGCTCAACATCGAATGCCAGATTGAGAATATTTGGCAACTTTTCAATTAGCGTTACGTTGTACCCATGCTTATTTAACTCGTCGGAGAGTTCAACACCAATAAAACCTGCACCAATAACGGCAATATTCTTTGCTTGACCCAGCTTGCTGTGCATCTCATCGAGATACTGCCTATCTTTAGGGATTACAAACACATTGTCTAAATCGGCACCCTCTAACCATTTTGGTTTAAATGGAGTTGACCCAGTTGCAACAACGAGCTTCTGATACTTAATCTTCTCGCCACTTGCAAAAGAAACCACCTTCTGAGAAGCGTCAATATTCACCGCCTCGTCAACAATCGACTCAATACCATTCTTCTGCATCATGTTATCAACAGGCATAAGATTTTTCTCGCTACTCTCAAGCGTTCCAAAAATATATGGGATGCCGCAGGGAACCATAACATCCTTCTGCTTTTTAACGAGTATAAAATCCTTATCGGGCCAATGGGTTTTACCTGTAACAGCAGCAACCATACCTGCAGCGCTACCGCCAATAATTAATACATCCGTGCTTTTCATATTCATTCGTTTTAATCAAATTAGTAAAATCCTAAATAATGTTATTTATTAAAATTCTATTCCTTTCTTTGCTTCAACCCCATTATTATAGTAATGCTTAATTTCCTTCATATCAGTAACTAAATCGGCGGCATTAATTAGCTCCTCGGGCGCATATCGACCGGTGAGAACGATCTCCATTCCTACTGGTTTTCGCTTTAGCAATGAGAGCAACTCTTCAGTACCAAACAACTTGTAATACAATGCGATACAAACCTCATCAAGGATGACTATATCGAACATATTCTTCTCGATAATTGATTTTACCTCTGTCAGCCCGTTACGGGCTGCATCAATATCCTTTTGTGTTGGCTTGCTCTTGATAAAGCAGTCCAGACCGTACTGCCTAATAACAATCTCGGGAAAACGCTTGAGCGAGTCAAGTTCAGCATAATGCATACCCTTAACAAACTGAGCAATAAAAACATTTTTACCAGCACCCACTGCTCTAATCGCCAACCCAATGGCAGCGGTGGTTTTGCCCTTCCCATTTCCTGTATAAAGGTGTATATAGCCTTTTTTTTGCTGATTTTTTATCATAGAGATTTTTTTATCCAAAGAGTTGTACTGCATCGGAGTACGGAAGACCAACTACTAACTGGTTATCCTTAACACCGCCATATTTCCTTGATTCGGGGCATCCAAAGGACACGCTCATGCGAGCTGATTTAAATGTACTTATGAAAACATTACCACAAACCGAAAGAAACATGTACGGCTTAACAGTTGGGTAATCGTTAATTTTGAGAGCGTAACTTCTTATCAGTTCAATTAAATCGCTTGGATTTATGTACATGATATACATATCGGGCTGTATCTCCTTCTCAACTTCCTCCTCAATCCCCATAAAGATATTGTGTATGGGAGTATTCATGGTAGGTATCTCAAATAGAGCCTTTTTAACAGTCTGATTGGAAATACCGCTTTCACCAGAAATATGCCTGATTAGCTCCTTGTCGTTATGTAAAAAGCCCATGCTACGCCGCGCTCCAAAACATACCAGATTTTGGGGATTGAATATTAACGGGGTTTTAAATGCATCATTTACCGCTTCGCAAAACCTAATGGGTTTTACTGGCGAGTAGGCCATATCCTTGCTGCAATTAACCTTAATTCCAACACACTGGTATCCAAACCTTCTTCGTAATTCTGTTATCATTGCTGATTCTGCTTCTTGTAATCAGTAATTACACGACTTACATCGGACATGGTAAAGCCATACCTTTTTCTTAAACGCCCTAGCCTCTGGGTGGTTAAATGTGTGGGGATGCTAAGTTCCTTACAGATATATGAAGAAGGCACGTTGTATTTTGATGACACAAAATTTAAAGTCTGTGCACCCTGAACATCATAAGCATCGATATCATCCTTATTCTTTCGCTGCTTCTCCTTAGCACCACTCTTATTTACCAAATGGTTCTTCTCATTCTTATTCGTAGGAGTTTTTTCAGTTGATACGGCTGATTCCACTGTTTCGAGCTTCTCCTCAGAAACTTCATCACCATTAAAATCTTGAGAAGTTCTGTTACGGAATATATTCTCATGGTAAACCTGTTTGGGCTGAATAATAAATGCAAAAAGAAATAGTATAATGCTAAGAGCAAACACAAAACTCGCAAATATGTAACGTGAGAATTTTTGGGGTATCATCCTTTTTACAATACACAAAATCATTTTCCAATGCAGAATAATATGAAGTATAATTAGAACCAGAAACAATATGCTTGCAATAAGATGTATAGTGCCCCACTCGTGACGATCGAGCCCCAGAAAGTGCAGGTTTACATTTTCTCCATATATGGCATTGCGCTGCTCTCCCGAAACCAGCACGTACTTTATAAGAAACCCAATACCAGCCATCGCCATTAAAACAAGAAGCATCAGGATATCAATGCTCATGTTTAACTTTGACCTATCATTTAAAAACCGAAAACAACTTTTCATAACAACTGGTTTTTATGCATTTTTTGATGATCTTGCAATTCTTTTAAGTTTGCCAGCAATCATGCTTCGTCTTAATTTGCTCATCCTGTCGATAAATAGCACTCCGTTAAGATGGTCGAATTCATGTTGAAAAACCCGAGCTTCAATATCATTAAACTCCTGTTCAACCTGATTCAATTGCTCATCAAGATACCTTACAATAATTTTTTCGGGACGGATAATCTCCTCAAAAATATTTGGGAAGCTTAGGCAACCCTCTTTATAAATGTTAGCCTCATCGCTCTGCTTAATAATTTTGGGGTTAATTACTACCCGCCTGGCTAAGTTACCAGCCTTATTATCAGTAGCCATTGAACTTGTAACAATAATGAAAACTTGCTTTAAAATGCCAATCTGCGGTGCAGCCAAACCTACCCCACCCTCTTTTGACAGCACCTCAAAAAGATTATGAACCAGAGCGTTAACATCATCTTTGCTTGTCACCTCAGCAGAATGCTGACGTAGAACAGATGAGCCATATTTTAAAATTTTACTGTTCATTTACTTAAAGTTGATGCTTGCGTAAATAAAACTTTTTCGATTTGTAGTTTATCTCTTTAATTTTCTGCTCATAAATAAGCTCCTCAACTACTCCAAAATCTGCATTGTTTCTATCTAATAAATCCTGCATGGTATCCTCCCTAATGGGATGCACTGCTGAAATATTTAGGATATCGTCCTTTGCATTTCCGCTAAAACCAACATCTGTCCCTTCAAATCCCATTATAAGTTCAGTATTTATTCCTTTTTCGTTAAAGGTTTGGTACGCTTGGTTTATGGCCAATTCGTTTGATGCCTGCACCCATGAAATTGCTGGAGGCCTTGTTGGAATTGATATGTATGCTTTTGATGGGTTTATCTGAAGAATATAGCTTGCTGTTTTAACAATAGAATTGCCCTTATCGTTAATGCCATCAACAAGCATGGTTTCAGTAGTAAGGGTACCTTCGAATTTTTCAGAAAATTCCAGAATGCCTTTTAAAATATTATTGTAATTCAACTGCTGATGCGGTCTGTTAATTGCTTTCCATACTTCCTGCTCTGCAGTATCAACCTTAACAGAAACCCAGTCGGCATACATTAAATCGTCTTGCACTCTTTTTTCACTTAATAACGATGCGTTTGTTAGCACCGCAATAGGAATTTTGAATGCTTTTAACATTTTGATGGCTTTTCCTAACTTAATATCCAGGGTTGGCTCTCCGTTGGCTACAAATGTTAAAAAATCAGGCGTACTATTTTCATCGAGCTTTTCAAGTATTTTTTCAACATCGCAACGAATTACCCAGGGTTCGTAGAAAGGTTCCCGCGTACAACTTAACTTTTGCTTTGCACCAACCTGACAGTAGATGCATGAGTATGAACAAATCTTCCTGTCTGGTATATTATTAATACCAAGACTCTTACCTAAACGTCGGGATGGTATGGGACCAAAGCAAATCATTATTAATTGTTAGTTATGGTTTTCCAAATACTTTTTAACTCTTCACTAAGGAAGGAACTTGGCGCCCATTCAACAATACTTTTACAGTTTACCATGGCATCAACCACGGTTGAGTCAAATGGCAGCTTCCCTGCTATTGAAATACTTTCATCATGGCAATAGCTCTCAATTAGAGCAGACATCTCTGTATTCAAATCGTACTTATTAATAATCACCCAAGGTTTTAGATTAAATTTGGATACAACCTCAAGCATTCGCTTTAAATCATGCAGCCCCGATATGGTTGGTTCTGTTACGATTAGAACATTATCAACACCAGTTATTGATGAGATTACGGCACAACCAATTCCAGGAGGTCCATCAATAATGATATTGTTAAGGTTATGCCCTTTAGCAACATTCTTTGCTTTTTCACGAACCATGTTAACAAGCTTCCCTGAGTTCTCCTCGCCGGGAGCTAACCTTCCATAAACCATACGGCCATAACGATATACACCAGAGTACATTCGGCTTTTGTCGTTATTAACCATGCTAATTGCCCCGATGGGGCAAACTCGGGAGCATAGCTGACAGCCATCGCACGAAGTTTCGGAAATTAGAATTCTTCCATGCTGATTACTAATCGCATCAAATCGGCAGTAATCCATACAAAGGCCACAATGCGTGCAAACCGAATAATCAATTACTGCTGTCTGGCCAGCAATGTAAACCTGCTCCTCCTCGTGCGTTGGATTAAAAAGGATGTAAAGATTAGCGGCATCAACATCGCAGTCGGCCAAAACATTATTTTCACCAATTGATGCCAAGGCAGCACTGATGCTGCTTTTCCCTGTACCTCCCTTGCCGCTTACTATTGCAATTTCCATGTTTTTTCTTTTATCTCATTAAAAACAGCATGGAGCTGCTCCTGTAATTCAGGTTTTTCCTTGGCAACTAAATTGCCCTTTGAATAAATTGATGCAATCTCCCTATCGAAAGGAATCTCCAATAACAGTGGAATAGCATTATCCTTTAAATATTTATACACCTCATTGTCACCCATTCCGGCACGGTTAATAATAACACCACAGGGTTTGCCCATTGTCTTTAACGTATCAACGGATTGTTTCAAATCGCTGAGCCCAAAAGGAGTGGGCTCTGTAACGAGAATAACATAATCGGCATGATTAACGGTTTGTATAAACGGGCACGAAGTGCCAGGAGGCGAGTCCATCAGAATTACGTTGGTTTTACCTGTCTCCTTTATTGCCGCTTTAATAACAGAAACAGGAGAGTAAACCCCAACCCTAATTCTTGATTCAATAATTTTAGAATGTTGGGTAATGGCATAGCTGTTAACTTCTCCAAGTGAAACTTCTTTCTCTGTAATAGCACCAAACTCGCAGGCAACCGAACATGCTCCGCAGCCATGGCATAAATCCTCCATCACCTTAATAATTTTTGAAGGAGGTATTATAAAGATGGCCTTGTAGCTACAGTAATCGTGACACTTTCCGCAGTAGGTGCATTTATTCTCATCTATTATAGGAACCAATTGGGTTACGTTTGTTGTTTTTTCTTTATCTCCCGAGAAGAAAACCATGTCGTTTGGCTCCTCTGCGTCGCAGTCAACTAGAGTTACCGGTACATTTTGATGCTGCAATGCATAGAACAGGCTGGTTGAAATTAAAGTTTTTCCTGTTCCGCCCTTTCCGCTAGCAATGGCAATTCGTATAGATTGACCGTTAATCATATAATAATCGTGTTTTTTCGTCGGCAAGGGTATTCTTAATTGCCCTTTGAAGGAAAGGTTCGTCCCAAGTATTGAGGGCCTTATGGGTTAGGAAGTACTTTTGTGGAATTGGATGAGTTCCAAATACCACTTTCATTCCATACTTCTCCTTAATAAACTTATCAAAGTGTCCCATAAATGGGCAGGGTGGATAACCAACCAGAAAGCCGGTAGCAAAATGAATATGCGTTGCTCCATTCTTCTTCATCTCTTCAGGTACATACTCAATGTTTCCGCCCGGACAACCATCGCATGTTGTATAACCAACCAAATCAACATCCATATCCTTATACATGGCGAAAGCGCCTTCATGCTTTTGAAGCGAGCGGAAGCACTTTCCTCCTCCACAGGTTCTGAAACGGTCGCATATAACGATTCCAATCTTAACTTTTTCCATAATTACTTTGATTTTGCATTACCTTTAAAGGGCAAAAATTAATTTGTACTATGTACAATAAAGCTTCCCTTCTCAACCTTAAGTCGTTCTGCAATAACATTGCACTTAACCATTAGGGCAAAAAATATCCTCCTGTCGCTCACATCCAGCAAACCTTCGAGGTTTCCCTGACCTTTAGATACAATCAAATCTGCCGATTTATAAATATCCAAAAACTCATCGCTACAATGATTTAGAATGGTTGATGGTGCATCATATCCATTCGATATTACTTTGACTACCCTATTAATACCCGAATCATTCGCATCCTTCATGGTAACATCGTTTAAAATGGGCGCACTCTTCACAGCGTACGTAACATTATCATGGTTAATGGTTTCGATAAAAAGCCTGTCGAATAGAATCTCACCAGCATTATCACCAAGGTAAAGGATACGCTTTGCATTACTAATTCGTTCCTCTAGCAACTTTGATTGGTCAATAGCAAAATCAGCCTTAAGGACTCTTTCAATGGTTTTCTCAATATTAAAAGCGCTGTTGGCACCATAATCCATAATATTACCAGCAATGGCTAGCCGAAGGGCTAACTCAAACCGATTATGCGATTGACCTACCTTTGGTTTCCATTCCTTGTAAAGACCAAGTGCAATCCTGTTGCTATCATCTTTCTCCTGAACAAAGGGGTCAACAACCCCAATAATTTGACAGAATTTCCGATTAAGCTTTAACTGAACTTCAGGACTACTAAAGTTGCTTTGGCGTTCCATTAAAGAATTAAAGAACACTAGAAAAGACCTTTGTTGCGATTCGTCAACGTTAAACTTCCGGAAAAGACGCCTGTAAGTTTTAAGAAAACACTCCTCGCAACGCTCATCAACCATATTCTCACTAATTAGTGGCTACAATTACCATGCTTATGATTCCCATCATGATTACAGTAATTGGCACTAAGCTCCAGCTTGTTTTCAATAAAGTCAGTAACCAATGTTTTAGGATCAACCATGGGTGCACCTATGTACACGTTAATACTCTGCTCATGAAAAAGGCTGATGGCTTTTTGCCCCATTCCACCAGCAATAACATCCGTTGCACCTAATTGAGCTACCCAACGTGGGTACAAACCAGGCACATGCTCTGGGGGAGTATGCTCTTGGCTATCAATAATATTTCCATTCTCCACCTTTACGATGGCAAACTTTTGGCAGTGGCCAAAATGCGCACACAATTTTCCGTTCTCCAACGGAATAGCGATTGTTTTATTCATTTTACTTAGCAATTGATAATATTAGCCTGCTTTCAGGCAGACAGGTTATTAAATATTCACGGGGCTACTCTATGGTTGCCCCGTGAAAAATGAAAAGAATCATTTAGAAACCACCTCTAAAGCGGTTCTGCATTCCTAAGCCCCTACCACGACCCATTGGTCTGCGGCCAAAGCCTCTCCTGAAATTTTCAGGAAAATTTGCATTTGGGCCTTCGCCCATGGGCTGATCCTTTGTTGCTGCACCATAATTTGTACAGCGGCCCATTCTGCGGCCGGTCATTGAACCTTGTCCAACCGGACCTGTTTGATCAAAACCTGGCATATCTACCTCCTTTTTATTTGGTTAACAAATATTTTTCAATTCAAACTACATCATTCCCTTATAGGAAAAGAAAACCTCATGGCAATGACAAAAAACTATTCACCACTTTTTAACCTTTTACCTTTGCCCTTGCCGTACTCCGACTTACGTGACTTACCCATTCCTTTCCCCAATTTTTGAAGTTTATCTTCATCAGAATTACTACGACACTCACCTAGGCGACGTCCTGTTCCAGCACCCTTTTTATCAGGACCTGTTCCATCTAGTTTTGGCATGTTTCACAATTTTTAGTTATAAAACCATATTGATTTAATGCTCCAGCATCTCAATAATATCTTTCACCGTTTTATCCTGATCCTTGACTACAATCATCTGAATATTAAGGCTATCGACTAACGATTTGATTTTCATACCAAACTCACCGGATACGATTTTACTTACGTTTCGAGAGGCCACCAGCTGAACCGATGCCGGACCGGCTCCATTATCGGCCTCCTTGTTTGGATTTGGAATAAACTCGGTTGATTTTGTCTCCGTATCGTAAATCACAAAAAATGAGCAACGCCCAAAACGCTCGTCGAGTTTTGAGTCTAAAGAATTTCCGCTTGATGTAATTGCTACTTTCATATTAACAGTTTAAGTTTCTATATCTGGTTGACCTTCCTTTTCTTTTAAGTGGAGAATTGCATTCAGGGCAAACCTCCTGGCTACAGGGTTTCCCAAATTGGTGTGGCTTTTCATGTCCACACTCGGGGCAAATACAAAAATCATTACAGATCCTACCTTCCCTTTCTTCAGGGTTATTAGCTATGTCGTACTGACTAAACTTTTTGCTACCACAAAGGGGGCACTCAGTAATGCTAACATCCCTCTGAGGATTATTAAAATAACAACCACAACCTTTACAGCTATACCAGTCGCTATCAAAATAGACCTTGCCTCCCTCTATGGCAATCTGCTTACCCTCAGCAAAAGCTAGGGCAATCTTCTGACGAACCGATGCGTATATTCTTGAGAAAGTAGGTCGCGAAACACCCATAATAGCAGAAGCCTGATGGTGGTTGTATTTATCATAATCGCAAAGTTTTAAAGCCTCATACTCCTCAATATGTATCTCAACAGTCTCCAACTTATCCTGCTTTACATCAGGGCCATAAGGTTTAAACCCCTTAATATTAGGGGGAGATAATACTTTGCGTAGTTTTTTAAGTCTAGGCGACATGCATATTAATCATTTGTTCGTTACAAATATAATGAGCATATGTTCATTTTGCAAATTATTTATTAATTTTGTAAAGAAAATAAGGCTCAAGTTTAAAATAGCGTTGCACTCTGAAAGATTTTGTTAAACAGTTGTTTTATTTTGTTTATTACTTTTCATGGCATTACGTCGCAAAGCATGGTAGAGTAATTGCAATAAAGATATGGCTACAAATAAAGAAAGTCCCGTTAGGGACAAAATGTTGGTAAAAAATCGTTGCAGATGTTTTCTTCCCGTGCCGTTAGGTACGGAAAAAAAATCCCAATAATTAATCTCTACCAATATTATATCCCTAACGGGACATAAAGAAAAACAAGATGTTAGAAAAAGACTATGCTCAGTAACCATAAAAGAAACCCAGTTTAAAACGCTATACTTAACTACAACCAAAAATAATTGATGATGAATGGAATGGAGAAATACGAAGCAAAACAAGATAGAATAGTATTCCCCAGCATGCTTAATAACAATCAAAACCTATTTGGGGGGCTTGCCATGCAATGGATGGATGAGGTTGCTTATATTACTGCCATGAAGTACACTAAAAGGAGTATGGTAACCGTATCGGTTAATGATGTTAAATTTTTAAATCCTATAAAAGAGGGCTCTATAATTGAAATTAAAGGTAGGGTAAAAGAGGTGTCGCAAATTAAACTGGAGGTAAAAGTTGAAATATTTGCAAGCGAAATTCAGAATAGTAACAACATAAGATCCATAGAGGGAACCTACATTTTTGCTTGCATAAACAACAAAACCAAAAAGCCAATTAGAATGCCAAATGCAGACCAATAATTGATCTGCATTTTTTTATCTAACCAAATTTTTAAAGCATTTGCATAGAAACTCCTATTTATAAAACTTCCAAGTTATTCAAGTACAATGCGCATATCCTTTGGATACTGCACTTTATAGCCGAGTTTCAAGGTTCTTTTTTCGGATGATTTAAGATTAAGTATCCATGTGACCATTCCCGTATCCTTATTAATATCACCATCCGTAGTTTCCTCAGGCTCAACTGAAATGCTCCTGTCTGTGGACACAGGTATTTGATCTGAAATTTTTATTTTTACTGGTACCCTCTTTCCATTTCTAATGTTAATATCCCAACCTACTGTTTCTTCAACCTTGGATCCAATAAACTTTTTAGATTTATAATCTTTTATTCTTACACGCTCAACCTTAATTGCCTTATCTACACCCAACGGTAGCAATAGCGTGTCAGCACTCATACTAGAACTTAAATTTGCTGAACCTGTATATGCTCCTTCAAGATATATTGATGCTTTACCTGAGAGCAAATTCAGCTGCTCTGTGTTAGGTATCTTAGCAAGCAGGTAAGCATTAAACGATTTTTTTGGTATAGCAAAATATTCATAGGCTGCCTCTAACTGTTGCTTCTCAATTTCAACAATAAGAGGATCTTTACCTGATTCTAATTGATAATTAACTGGCAATGAATAGTCGGTAGCAGTAATTGCATCCTGCTTAACAGTATAATCTGCAGATGAACCAGCGTGTTCAGTTATCTCATCTTGAGCTAATAGTTCTGGTTCCGCTCTATCTCTGTTACTATATGTCTGTGGCATTGAAGATACGGGCGGAGCGGCTATAGGACGTAAAAACCATGGGTTAATTGTTGGAGGAGTTGCACCAAGCGTAGGTTGACCCGTACTAAAAGTAAATTTTGTATCAGACCAATCCTCCCCTGTTATATTCCTTGCAGATGCTTTGAGAATCAGTTCAACTGGCTCACCAAATCCATCAGTTCGAATATCGTACATTGGGTTCCAGCTAGCAGAAGTTGTATAGTAGCTAACTGTTATCTTAGCATTAGTTGCTTTATTAGCACTTACCGTTACTGCCAATTCCTGATTCAGCGCCACTCTGTCGGAAGAAAAAGGGTAAAGTTTCGCTTTAAGCCGCTCTATCTCTTTATTTAGCTCTGCAACTTCTCTACGGTGCAATAATTGTCCCTTCTTAATTTCACCTAAACGTGCACGATAAAAGTTAGCAGCATCTTTCAGTTCCGTGGGGTTAATACCTGACTGCTGCCCACCAATGCTAAGGTTCGCGTTTAGGAACCTCTCTTCCTCTTCAAGAATATTCTGCAAAACGACAATATCTTCCTTTTGAGCCATTAAAAGGGTTAAACTATCCTGTAATACCTGCGCCTCCTTTGGCAATCTTCGCTTCTCATTAGAGTAACCCTGCAGTATTGAAAGAATTGTAAAATCACCTCTTCCGTCAACGGAGAAGGTAGATGCATCAAGGGTGTTTGGCAAATCTTTAAAAATAATTTTAGATGTACCGTTTGTAAGACTAACATTGGCAGTTCTTGTTACCTGAGCACCACCTAGATATAACTTCACCTCATCAACATTAGAATTTACAGGAACGGTATTAATAGTCTGCCCATAAGTTGAAAAAGAAATTGCAATAGCAACAAATAGTAATAGTGATTTATTCATATCGCTAATTTTAAGATTAATTACGGCTTAGTATTCAAAAAACATCAATTCAATAACAGTAAATATACATCATATATTACTAATTTTGTCAATCATACTATTAAAATACCATTCTTAACTTTCAGATAATTATGATTGATAACAATAATCGTACCCATATACAAATAATTTCAAAAGAGCTGAACCTTGCAGGGAAACAAGTACAGAATACAATTAAACTGTTGAATGAAGGTGCTACAGTTCCATTCATTAGTCGCTACAGGAAAGAACAGACAGGCAGCCTTGATGAGGTTGAGATTGCAAATATTCGTGACAGGTTAGATAAGTTAGTTGAATTAGAAAAACGGAAAGAAACCGTTCTGTCAACAATTGATGAGCAAGGTAAGCTAACCGAAGAGTTGCGTAAGCGCATAGATGAATGCTACGATCCCATTGAACTGGAAGATATTTACCTGCCATACAAACCAAAACGCAGAACCCGCGCCACAATTGCGAAGGAAAAAGGGCTGGAGCCTTTGGCTGAAATTATAATGAAGCAGGTTGAGCGCAATATTGAAGACGCAGCTCAACGTTTTATAACCGATGATGTGCCAACAACAGAGGATGCCTTAGCCGGCGCGCGCGACATTATTGCCGAATGGATAAGTGAAAGCGAGAAAGCAAGAAACATTGTTCGCAGGCACTTTCGCAAAGGTGCCGTTATTCGCTCAAAATTGGTAAAAGGGAAGGAAACTGAAGGGGCCAAATTTTCCGACTATTTTGCATGGGAGGAACCAGTTAACAAATGCGCTTCGCACCGTTTTTTAGCCATGCGCCGTGGGCAAACCGAAGGTTTCCTTCGAGTATCAATTGCCCCTCCCGCTGATGATGTTATGGACGAGCTCTCAAGAGCATTTGTTAAAAGCAATTCTGAGGCTGCTGACCAGATTGACTTTGCCATAGAGGATGGATATAAAAGGCTTATTGAGCCTAGCATTGAGAACGAATTTACCGCCGAACTTAAAGAGAAAGCCGATAACGAGGCGATTCGTGTTTTCTCCGACAACCTCAGGCAGCTGCTTCTGGCTGCTCCACTAGGTCAAAAAAACGTACTTGCAATTGACCCAGGTTACCGGACAGGTTGCAAGGTTGTTTGCTTAGATTCGCAGGGCAACCTTAAACATAACGAGACAATTTACCCACATGCCCCGCAAAAAGAGTCGGGTAAAGCCATGAGTAAAATATCGGCATTGGTTGACTCGTATAAAATTGATGCCATAGCCATTGGAAATGGAACTGCCAGTCGCGAAACAGAATCGTTCGTAAAGCGAATCCGCTTTAATAGCGATATTCAGGTATTTATGGTGAGTGAGGATGGCGCATCTATCTACTCCGCTTCCGCCGTTGCCCGCGAAGAATTTCCCGAGTACGATGTAACTGTGCGTGGGGCAGCATCCATTGGTCGTAGGCTTATGGATCCGCTTGCTGAACTGGTGAAAATTGACCCAAAATCCATTGGCGTGGGTCAGTATCAGCATGATGTTGATCAGGGGAAACTAAAACAGGGCTTGGATACTGTGGTGGAGAGCTGTGTGAACCATGTGGGAGTTAACCTTAATACGGCTAGCAAACACCTGCTAACCTACATCTCAGGGCTGGGGCCGCAGCTGGCAAAAAACATAGTAGACTACCGTAGAGAGAATGGAGATTTTACCAGCAGAAAAGAGTTGAAAAAGGTGGCCCGACTGGGTGATAAGGCCTTTGAACAGAGCGCTGGATTCCTCCGTATTACCAATGCCAAGAATCCCCTTGACAACAGCGCTGTTCACCCCGAGAGCTACCATGTAGTTGAGCAGATGGCTAAAGATTTGAATTGCAAAGTAGACGAACTACTAAAAGATGAAGAACTTAGAAAGAAGATAAACATCAACAATTACGTTTCTGATAAAATTGGCCTGCCAACTTTAAAAGATATTATGAAAGAGTTGTCAAAGCCCGGCAGAGACCCACGCCAAGGCATAAAAGTATTTGAGTTTGCCGAGGGCATTTTCTCCATTGAAGACCTTGTTCCGGGCATGACGCTCCCTGGCATTGTTACCAACATAACCAATTTTGGAGCCTTTGTTGATGTGGGCGTTAAGCAGGATGGGCTTGTGCACATTTCACAACTGGCCGATAGGTTTATATCAAACCCCAACGATGTGGTTAAGCTACATCAGCATGTTATGGTTAAGGTACTTGAGGTTGATGCTAGTAGAAAGCGGATTCAACTAACCATGAAAGGTGTTGAATAAACTCATGAGGAACCTTTGGCATGAATACTGGCGCACTTTACTAAGAGATTAGCCCTTATTAAGCTTAAAGAACTTTATTAAATCAAAAAAGCCACTGGCATGCTCCTTAAGCGATTCGGCTCCTGTTGCTAACTGCTCAGCAGCAACAGAATTCTCCTGACTCGAATTGTTTAGTTCCTGAATGGAGGTATTTATCTGATCCATATTGGAACGTTGCTCTATTGATGTTGCCATAACCTCATCAATCATATCGGCAGTTTTCTGTACGTTAGGTATAAGATTGTGAAGCAATCTATTGGCTTGCTGGGTTACAGATAAAGTTCTGCCAGAAAGAGAACTAATTTCATCGGCGGCATTCTTACTCCGTTCTGCCAAATTACGCACCTCTGCAGCAACAACAGAAAAACCCTTACCATGCTCACCCGCCCTAGCTGCTTCAACAGCAGCATTAAGTGCAAGTATGTTCGTTTGAAAGGCAATATCAGTAATAACCCTAATCTTCTCAGCAATTTGCTTAACTGCATTATCGCTCTGAGTAGCAGATTGGCCAATTCGCTGAATTTTTTGGCTGGCCTCTTTGGTAATCTGATTTGCCCTGGCTGCGCTCTCAGTAACCTGCTCAATTGAAGAGCTAACCTCCTCAATGGACGAGGCCAACTCCTCAACGGTTGAGGCCTGCTCATTTGCTCCTGAAGCCAACTCCTGCGATGCATTGGTTACCTGCTCGCTATTATCACCCAACTGGCTTGCACTCTCTTTAATTCTTTCTATAACATCCTTCAACTTTCCAACCATATCGTTTAACGATTGTGAAAGGACCCCCACTTCGTCAAGGTTAGTGACAGATAAATGAGCGGTTAAATCGCCCCCCGATAACTCTTTAGCAAAGCCCACACCTCGTTTTAAGGGCTTTACAATAGAATTGCTAAAAACAAGAATAACCAGAAAGAAAAGGCCATATGCAACAGGGGCAAAAAAGAAAATTGTTCTTACCATTCTGCTTATCTCTTTATAGGCTTCGGCAGTATATACTTTAGCAAACACATACGTATCGCTATTTTGTAACTTTTGCGAGTAAACCAACACCTCCTGGTTTCCTTCAATACCCTGGATACTTGTAACAACTTTTCTGTCAGGTGTTTTCAGGACGTCATTAGCCAAGTTCTCATCCTCTCCTAACAATGCTTTTTTAGGATGAACAATTACACCCTCATCTGAACTAAAAAGAAAAAAGTAACCAGAACCATAATAATCATCATCAGCATAAGAATTGCTTAACTTTTGTTCGATAGAACCTTCATTTAACCCTCCATGGCTTTTTAAAACATTATTGGAAATATCAGCCAATAATTCTAAACGTTGAAAAGTTCTAAAATCAACCTCATGGTATATCCTATTCCTTTCATAAACGTATGCAGTATAAGCCAACCCAATAACCAATACCATTGCCAACGCCGAAATCACAAGATTCAAGCGGGTTCTTATTTTTAGTTTTCCTAATATTTTCATAGTACAAACACTTGCAATATTTACTTCAATTTAAAGAAAGCCATCAACTTGCTTAGATCTTTTGCCTCCGATGTTAAAACTTCTGCTGTTGCATTAATTTCCTCGGCAGATGCTGCATTACCCTGTGTCACCTCGTTTAATTGCTGAACAGCAGCATTAATCTGCTCAACCCCTCCCTCTAAATCAACAATGGCGGTTACAACCTCCTGAACCAAACTGGAACTCTCCTTAATGTTAGGGATTATTTCTTGCATTTCATTACCGGTTTTTTCAGTTACCTCAACGGTTTCCTCGGATAAATCGTTAATTTCCTGCGCGGCAATTTTACTCTTCTCAGCCAGGCGCCTAACTTCAGTTGCCACTACAGCAAAACCTTTACCGTGGCTACCAGCACGTGCAGCTTCAACTGCTGCATTTAGAGCCAACAGGTTAGTTTGGAAAGAAATCTCGCTAATTACTCCAATTCTTTCGGCTATCTTTCTAATAGCCTCAATACTTTCCGATGAAGCTGCACTAATTTTATCTAAATCGCTGGAAGTACTCTTTGCAATATCCCCAGTAGTACTGGCAACTCTTGATGCTTGATGAAAGGACTGGGCAATCTCATCAACAGTAGATGCCAGTTCCTCAACATTAGTAGCTTGTTTAGCTGCCCCGTTGGAAACCTGATTTGCAGAATGCGAAATTTCCTCACCAGTAGTTAGCACCTGCTGGGCTCCATTGGAAATCTCCTCAACCACACCTGACAACTTCTGCGACATTGCGCTCAGTGCTTTCGCTAACTCCCCCATTTCATCTTCTCGCGAAACAGTGAATGAACTCTTAAGATTACCATCTGACAGGCTCTGAGCAAAAATAACACCTCTTTTCAGAGGGCTGGTAACAGTCTTTGTGAATTGTAATAAGATGAAAACAAATACACCCGTATAGAAAAATGCATAGAATAGAATCACTCTTAATTTCTTTCTTACCTCAGCATTTGCTTCATAAATTGGAATCTTAATAACAGACCTTACCCCTAAACTCTCATGGTTGTGGTGAAATATATACCAATCATTATAAGTAAACTTCTGTATTGCGTCGTAATTAGTGCCTACGGATCTTTTCGCAATGAATAGATCTTCCTCGGGTACTCTTGAGTTTGGATGAGCAACAATTTTACCCTCAGCGTCAACTAAAAAAGCATACCCCTTATCATAAAACGATTTTTGAGATAAAAACAAAGAAAGTTCCCTTTTAGTATCTGTATCTATTTTCGTTTCTTCACCAATAACAACCCTTACAAAATTTAAAAGGAATTTTGCCTGATCCTCACTATAATTATCAATACTGATTCTAATACGCCTAGCCTGCTCCACGTAGGTTTTATTGGCCAGAAATAACACCATTGCAAGCGCAAGCAATATAACGGCAAGGTTTAACTTGGTACTAAACTTCATTTTTTTAAAAAAATCCATTCTTCTACTATTTACCGCCAAATATACCATTATATGATATAATGACACAAGTGACTATGTGAATTAATTATGCATTATAGATAAAACCCTAAACAAATTATTAAAAACTGCAAAGTTACAACGAAACATATCTATGTGTTAATGCGTTTTTACGACAGTTGCTAAAAAGAGTTACATAAACACTGCTATCATTAACTATAACGGCAATGTTAACCTATTTAATTCCAATAAGCAAACAATTAAAAAAAATCTTTCGAATATTGTTTTAAATAATTATTATTAAGGTTAGATAGGAATTCATATTTTTGCAT
>JBKHAH010000057.1:0-21122 GCA_046542995.1 Bacteroidales bacterium | reverse complement strand
GACATATTTTTTCCCCGGACAACAGTGCTTATTAATATAAAATCAGGCTATTTTAATAAACTTTAGCAATTTTATTTTGAAACAAGTATGCAGGAACTAATATATATTGTTAAAACATTGTATTTTTGTTTCGTAAATTTTAATAAAAGTCATTAGCAGAGATTAATGATAGATAAAATACCTGCATAAAATATTTTATGGATTTTGAAAATCAAGATTTGGAGTCCTTTTTTAGCCTAGTAAAGGAATATATAGATAATCCAAATTATAATCAAGGGAAAGTAGTTAAGTATTTAGATCCAAACAGGTTGCTTAACGATATAGACTTTAAGATTCCACAAAATGGAGAGGGCGTTGAATCCCTTGTCCGTTATGCACAAAAGTATTTTCAGCATTCTGTTAATACTGGTAGCAGACAGTTTCTAAATCAACTATATCAAGGGTTTAACCTGCCTGCTTTTTTGGGCGATATTATTACTGTTGCTTCAAATACCTCAATGTACACCTACGAGGTGGCTCCTGTTGCAACTCAAATTGAGCGAGAATTAATTCAACTAATGAATAGCTATGCTGGTTATACAAACGGCGATGGCATTTTTGTAACAGGGGGAAGTAATGCCAATCTTATTGCCATGTTTAGTGCTCGCAACAGGATCGCTCCTGATTTCAGATCTAAAGGCGTTGATAATTCAATGAAGCTAAAGGCTTTTGTGAATGAACAGGCACACTACTCAATGGATATTGCAGCAAACTTGCTGGGAATTGGAACTGGCAATGTGATTAAGGTTAAAGCCGATGACAATGGATGTATGATTCCAGAGGAGTTAGAGAAGGAAATTATACAATGTATTGAAAAAGGAGAGTTACCCTTTTTTGTTGCTGCAACCACTGGCACAACGGTTATGGCCGCTTTTGATTCTATAGAGAGTATTGTCCCTATATGTAAAAAGTACAATGTATGGCTCCATGCCGATGGTGCTTTTGGAGGTTCTCTCATTTTAAGTTCAAAGTTTAAATATCTATTTAAAGGCATTGAGCAAACCGACTCGTTTACCTGGGATGCACATAAACTTATGAATATTCCTTTAATGTGTTCTGTAATTCTTGTACGCGAGAAAGGAACGCTTCATACTAATATTATTGATGCCAACACCGATTATATTTATCATGGTCTTGATGATGTAGAGGACCTAGGCAAAAAATCCATTCAATGTGGAAGGAGGGCTGATGCAGTAAAACTTTGGTTTGCATGGAAATGCTTTGGTAAAAAAGGCTATGCAAAACGAATTGAGAATGCGATGAATATGGCTGCGTATGCTGAAGAAGTGGTTCATAAAACGCAGCAGTTGGAACTTGTAGCACCTCGTCAGTCGGTAAATGTATGCTTTAGGTACCGTCCAAATAAAGAGGTTAATCTTAATGATTTTAATCTTAGGGTGCGTGAAGTGCTTAGGCGAAGTGGGAAGAGTATGGTGAACTTTGCATATATTGGAAGCACATTGGTTATTAGGCTCGTAGTATCTAACAATGAAATTGAGAAGAGCGACATAGACCGTTTCTTTAATTTATTTATAGAAGTTGCTCAGAATCTTGAAAATGATTTATAATTTTTTATGAGTATAAAGTATTCTGGAATTGCAATTGTGCTGGCCTGGCCAGAAACATTTTGTAAGCAAGCAGGAGCATGGTACGATTTGCCCATGCGCTGGTTAGGTTTTAATGTCGATTATTTTTATCAGGCTGGTCATGCAGCGGTTATTCTTGTGAATAAGAAGACCGGTGAACCCAGATATTTTGATTTTGGAAGGTACCATGCCCCATACAATCATGGGCGAGTTAGGAGCAGTGAAACAGATACTGAGCTTACGGTTTTAACAAAAGCAGAAGTTGAGGGGGGAAGGGTAGCAAATATTGATGATATTCTTGCAGAACTTCAAAAGAATAAATCGTACCATGGGGATGGAACGCTTTACTCCTCGCAAATGCCAATAGATTATGATAAAGCGTTAGCTAAAGCGTTAGATTTGCAGTCAAGGCATTTTCTTCCCTATGGACCATTCGTTTACGGAGGAACAAATTGTTCTAGGTTTGTTAGTACTGTTATTCAGGCTGGCAGCCCCCCATTAAAGAACTTAATTCCCTTAAAGTTTTTTGTTCCCCTTACTCCAACAACGCTAACCAATATTACGGCAGGTGCATATAGGTTGGCTATGCCCAAGTTAAATGCTAATGGCAAAAAAATTGAGGTACCAAGACCAAACTATAGAGATTGGGCAAAAGGTTTAGGATGGCTTAAGGAAACTTTCCCCGCGCCAGAGCGTCACCCAGATGTACCGACAAATGCCCAGTGGTTAAGTGGAGAGGGGTATGGATCGTGGTATGAGGTTTCTGTTAACAATGAGTTTTTGGAACTTAATGAGTACGGTCCTCAGGGAAAGCACGAAAGCAAAGCATTTTTTAAAATTGATGCTGATTTCCAACCAGAACAACCATTTGAAATTACCTACCCAAGTAATTGCAAGGTTTTAACAATAAAGCAGCATGGTGAAACTATACAGATGACACCACTTGATAATCTTTCTGAGGAAAATGTAGATATTAGTAGGAGGAAGGTGGTTTAATAATATGATTATCCGCTTAATTGCCCGTATTTATGCTAAACAAAAGAAAATTAAATTGCTCTTGTGGTAAATAGTTCGATAATCAAATTTAATTTTAACCTAGGCAGATACCCATTAGTATAATATCATCTACTTGCATTCTGTCTCCCATATGGTTTTTGAGAGTATGTTCAAGAATCATTTTTTGCTCATCAAGCTCCTTCTTAGAGTTGTCCGCAATAAGTTCTTTTAGCTTTCGGGTGTAGAATTTCTTGTTGTGCTCGCCACCTATCTGGTCAGGGTAACCATCGGAGTACATATAGAATGTTTTAGGCTCATCAAGCTCAATGGTGTGTGTGTGAAATTTTTTCTCCCTACCAAAACAAACGCCAATGGGGCAACGGTCGCCCTTAACCTCTATGTAGTTACTGCTGGAGTGCACCAATATTGTTTGGTAGGAGGCAGCCAGATACGCTATTCTTTCCGATGGAGAATACTGAATTAACGACATCTCAATACCATCGCTGTTATCCACATCCCAATCACTCTGATTAAGAGCCTTTTTTAGTCTAAATCTTAGTTCATTAAGAATATCGCTTGGTTTCTCGCAGTTGGTGGTGTCAACTATCTCATTAAGCAGGGTAATACCAAGAACGCTCATGAAAGCACCCGGAACGCCATGCCCGGTACAGTCAGCAGCAGCAATAAAAATTTTATCATCTTTCTGTCTGCACCAATAAAAATCGCCACTAACAATATCTTTGGGTTTGAATATTAAAAAATGATTGGGTACATGTTTATTGAGCGTTTCTTCGGCATTTAGCAATGCATCCTGAATCCTTTTTGCATATTCAATGCTGTCAATGATATCGTCCTTCTGTTTCGTAATAATATCCTTCTGCGAAACCAAAAGGTTATTTTGCGCTTCTATCTCTTCCTTCTGGTTCTGAACCTCTTTATGGAGTTCTTCAAGGTGAGCATAGCTTTTGGTTAGCTGCTGGTTCTTCTTTTCAATTCGCGATTCGTAGATACGTCCAATTCGTCTGGCGGTAACAGATGCAGCGAGAGCAATAAGGATTCCCAGCATGGCTGATCCTAAAATGTAGTTGCGCTTAATAATGGCAAACTCGCTTCTAATAAGATCATAGTTTGTGTGAGCTGCCATCAGCCAGGGGGTTCCTCTTACAGGTTCCATGTGAACAATATCGGTACCCATATCTCCCTTTTGGTAAAGTCCTGAAATAGGCTTGCCCTTGGAAATTTCAATTGGAACGCTAACTTGTTTTTGCGAGGATAATTTAAAGGAAAACTCTTGAGGCATTTCCATTCCAATAAGGTTCGGATCGGGGTGGCAGGCTAAAGAGGCATCGTTTGTATTGAACATACACAGGAAACCTTTCTCGTGTTCAGTGCCTTCTATGGATTTTTGAAACCGGGCACGTACAGTATCCGGTGGTATGCCCATTTTTATCTCGTTCTCAAGTAGTTTAGCCATGCTTTTTGCATGACGCTCGTTAACCTCAACCTGTATGTTAACATAGTTCCGCTCAATAAACCTTAGTGAGACTGTTATGCCAATAAAGCCAACTATAAAAATGGTGAGTCCTACCCCAAGGAAAGTAAACAGGTATGTATTAACTCTAGCCCTTTTCATAAGTAAAAAGTGGAGTTGAGGCAAAGGTTCTACACCTTTTCAATATAATAATGTACTACCTTTTGAGTAAATTCTTCATCTTCTGTATAAGCACCTCAATTTGAAATGGCTTGCTAATATAATCATCCATTCCTGCAGCCAGGCATTCCTCCTTGTCGCCAAGTAGAGCGTTGGCGGTTATTGCAACTATTGGGGTATGTGAGTTTGAACTGGATTCAATCTCTCTAATTTTCTTTGTTGCCACAATCCCGTTCATTATCGGCATTTGAATATCCATAAGTATTATGTCAAAACGGCTGGTTCCAAACTTATCAAGCGCCTCCTTCCCATTATTAGCAATCTCAATATTCTTAACAACCTTTTTAAGGCTAAGCACTACAATTTTCTGGTTAATCAGGTTGTCTTCCACAAGAAGTACGTTAGCATCCTCCAGATTTACAGAGGGAGTTTCTGGCATGTCCTCTTTTATTTCTTTTGTCTGGGGCTCTTCTGGTTCAGTCTCAGGTTTTAGCTTGGATACCTTTGGTGCAACTTTATTAAATATATAGGGGAAGGAGAAAACCGCATCCTCGGAGCTTAAGGCTATGCTAAGTTTACCTCCGTTACTTTCAATTAGTTTCTGGGTGATGGACATCTCCAGCAGGTCAATATACATTTGAGTACTTGCAGATGTTAATGAGCTCTCGTTGGTTACGTATAGATTATGCCCTTCGTTGAGAGGCAGGAGGATTGGCTTATTGCTTTTAATTTTAACAAGTAGCTCGATATCTTCTAGGGTTTCTTTCCCTTTCTCAATATTTATGTTGATGCTAATTTTATCGCTGCTCTTGTTCTTCAGAATGTTTTCGATAAGATTTAGAAAAATCTGCTTAATGCGTACAGGGTCACCAATTAAGTTATCTGGTATAGATTCATTTACGTTAAGTGAAAATGTGTTATGACTTGAATCTTGAGTTGAGAAAAGTTTAATGGTACTATTTATTGTGGTGTACAGGTTAAATGTTAGGTTAACGCTGCCTCTTTCCTTTATATCAACATTAGAAATTTCCACCATGCTGTTTACAACATTCACAAGGTTGTTTGTGGATGCATGTATGGTATCAATCATATCCTTCTGCTTCTCATCCTCGGTAACGCTCTCCAGAATGTTTGCAATAACCATAATATTGTTAAGGGGCGTTCTGATTTGATGCGACAGCTTGGCGATAAATTCTTCCTTTAGTTTCGTTGTGTTTTTCTGGTCAAGCAGCTGCTTCTCCATATTCTGTAGAGATTTTGCTTTAATTGCCTCAAGTAGATAAACAGCAAAAAGAACCGTCAGATACGAAAAGATAAAGAGAATCTTAAGCGTTAACTCTATCTTTTCGCTTGTTGAATCTTCTCCAAGGGGAGCAAAAAGACCTGCTACGGCAAGAAATAAGAAAACCAGTGAGTAAACGGCACCTCTGTTGTATCCCAGAATTCCAACGGCAATAATTGGTAACAAGCAAATAGCCAATGAGCCGGTAAGGAGTATGTTTCCCGACCAAATTAGGTATAGAAAAAAGATGGCTGGAACTGTAATTAAAACGATACTGAAACCGTTAGCCTGAATTTTTTTTATTGCTATAATTAGGGTAATGCCAACTATTACGCTTGCAAGCCCCGATACAATACCCGCTGTGCTCTGCGATGATGCGAAGAATAAAACTGCATGTACAAGTAACAGAGCTATCATAATAAAACTTGCCACGCTAATAGAAAGCAATTTTGCGAAATGGTCTTTTTCGCACTTATCCTCAAGTTTAAACGAAAAAAATTTTAGAAGGCGGTTGGCTAAATTCATGCCGAATTAGGTTTTTTATTAAAGAAACTTAATCACTTAGTAGCAAGCATTTGTTAAACAGAATTATTCTGACAGATAAAGTTGTAAATGCTGCTTTGAATTATTGCTAAATATATAAAAAAAAAAGATACCTAAGGTTGAAGGGTGTAACAATATTAAATGATTGTTTATTTTTCATAGCATCAAGGAAGATAACCTTAAAAAAACAGCCTAGCTAACCCAATGATAGCAATGGCCCCAAGGGTAAAAATAGCGGCTCCCGATATTTTATTTATCCACCAAAGCTGCTTAAGTCTAAACCTTCTTCTGTAAAAATTTACCAGCGATGTAAGTATGTACCACCAAAGCGCAGCACCAACAAACACTCCGCTTGTTGTGGTAAGAGATTTTGTCCAGTTAATACTATCTGTAACTATCCCTAGCGATGCAAAAAGTGCAATGAATAAAAAAACTGCCAGAGGATTTGTAATTGTAACTGCCAAAACGGACAAATAATCTTCAAGCAGGTTGTCTTTCTTTCTTTTATGGCGTCTGAGTTGTTTTACTGGATTAGTGTAAAAGATTTTAATACCAAGCAGGAATACAACTATGCCTCCAACTGCTTGAAAAATAACCTGCCTCTCTTCAATGTAATTAATAATAAATGTGAGGCTAAAACCGGCAATGGCTGCAAAAATTGTATCGGCACTTGCGGCTCCCAATCCGCTTAAAAATCCGCTTACTTTTCCCTTGTTAATAGTGCGCTGAATGCATATAACACCAATGGGACCCAGCGGGATTGAGGCTAGAAGCCCTACTATAATACCTTTAATAAAAATGGGAATGGTCATTAATACTCAAAAATTGCATTAAAAAGTTTGTAAAGATATGAAATGCATGGTTATTATTTCCGAATAGTTTCCATAATCTCTTAGATAAATTTTGATTTTAGCATCTTATTAATAGCTTAGTAAGAACTCCTAACCAGTAACCTGAGCTCCATCATATCGTGCATGGCATACTTTACCCCTTCGCGTCCTAGCCCAGAGTCTTTAATCCCGCCATACGGCATGTGGTCAACCCTAAAGGTTGGTACATCGTTAATAATTACTCCGCCAACCTTTAGCTTATTAAATGCTTCATCCTCTTCGTTTAGTCTGTTAGTGAACACTCCTGCCTGCAAGCCAAATGGAGAATTATTAATGGCATCAATGGCTTCGCTAAAAGATTTGTAAGATTCCACAATTACCACAGGACCAAAAACCTCCTCGGCACAAACTTTCATTTCGGGTTTAGTGTTAGTAATAATAGTGGGTTCAAAAACCTTTCCTTTTATCTTTCCTCCCTCAATTATCTTGGCACCATCCGCCACTGCTTCATTAACCCATTCCTTAACCCTGTTGGTGTTTGAATCATCTATCATTGCTGATATGTCAGTGTTTGGGTTAGTAGGATCGCCTATCTTTAACTCTTTGGTTTTGTTTGCCAGCTGTAATGTAAATTCCTTAAATACATCTTCGTGGATATAAATTCGTTGAGTATGAATACACACCTGACCAGAGTAAGCAAAGGCACCTGTAAGGCATTTCTTTACCGCCTTATCTATGTTTGCACTATCCGATATAATCACCCCGGCATTTCCTCCCAGCTCAAGCACCACCTTCTTTTTACCTGCATTTGCTTTCATCTTCCATCCAACTTGAGGTGAGCCTGTGAATGTAAGCAGGTTAAACCTATGGTCAGTTACCAGCTGATTACCCGATTCTCTGTCCATTGGAAGAATGCTAAGCGCACCCTTGGGTAGCGAAGTGCTGTAAACTATACGGGCAAGTTCTAATGCCGATAGCGGCGTGCTTCTTGCTGGTTTAAGTATAATTGGACAACCTGATGCTATTGCCGGGGCAATTTTATGCGAGGTAAGGTTTAGCGGGAAGTTGAATGGCGATATGGCCGCTATCAGCCCTACGGGAAATTGCTTCACTAATCCCTCCTTACCTTCGCCTGCTGGGGTCCAGTCAAGTTGAATATATTCCGAAGATATGCGTTTGCATTCCTCCGATGCGATTCTGTAAGTTTGTATGGCTCTATCAACTTCCCCTAATGCATATTTTAAGGGTTTGCCGGCTTCTTGCGCAAGCAGGTTTGCAAGGTAATCGCGCTCATCCCTTAATCCATCAGCAATGCCATTAAGAATTTCAGCCTTTCGGTACGATGGTAGCGAGGCCATCTCTTGCTCACAATCCTGAGCGGCTTTTATTGCTTCTTCAAGTTCCGATTTTTCTGCAAGGGAACATTGAGCAATAATCTTCCCATTATAAGGATTGGTTACATCAAACGTTGAACGAAGCTTCTTGAAGTCTCCTCCTATACAAGCACTAAATGTTTTCATGGCAATATTATTTTTATTGCGAAAATAGTAATTCTTTGGGCAAACGTACCCTAAAATATATATAAATACAGTTAACTTTACCTCGTTTTAATTGAAAATTTCAAGTTATGAGAAGAAGGTTTATTTCTCTAGTGGTAGTTATCATGTCTCTCTATTTTGGAGATATAGCCAATGCGCAGCTCCCAGCTGTAAATCTCTCCGATAGTTCCAAGGTTAGCTTGCTAACCTGTTCCCAGGGCGATGAGCTGTACTCAATATTTGGCCATAGCGCCATTAGGGTTACCGACCCTGTTATTGGCATTGATTGGGTTTTTAACTATGGAACGTTTAATTTCTCCGACCCCAATTTTTACCCCAACTTTGTTAAGGGTAAGCTAAACTACATCCTTGACGTATCAACCTACAAAAGGTTTGAGTACTCGTATGTATATGAGAATAGGTTTATTTACGAGCAGGAGGTAAACCTGTATCAGCACGAGAAGCAGCAATTGCTCGACTCACTTCGAATAAATTATTTGCCCGAAAATCGCTACTATCTTTATGACTTTCTTTTTGATAATTGCGCAACACGTATTCGTGATATCTTTGTTGAGGCTATCCCTCGTGAAATAGAGTTTAACTATGGTGCGCTTGGTGAGGATAAAACTTTTAGGCAGCTGCTTATGCCGTTTGTAAAGGAGAAGCCCTGGGCTAAGCTGGGAATTAATTTACTGCTTGGCGTAAGAGCCGACAGGGTAGCAGAGCCTTGGCAGCACATGTTTTTGCCCAACCATATGTTAACAGCATTTCAACATGCAAACTTCATGGAGAATGGCGATTCTTCCCCTTTTGCTCAGCCTCCCAAAAAGATACTAAAAGGTGATGAGTTAAAGGAGAACTGGTTTAGAAACTCACCTCTGTTTGTATTCATAATAGTTCTATTGATAACCGTTGCTGTTAGCTTTAATGATGTGAAGAGGCTAAAGCCAGCCAGATGGTTTGACGTGTTGCTTTTTGGTCTGGTTGGTTTACTTGGCGCTGTAATTGCTTTCCAATGGTTTGGTTCCGACCATGCTGTAATGGCAAGAAATTTTAATTTGGCATGGGCTCATCCTTTGCACTTCCTTGCTGCCATTGTGCTTGTTGCAAGACCATCTTCAAAACCCCTTAAATATTACTTTGGTTTAATGATGGGGCTTTTGGCTCTACTTCTAATTTTCTGGTTCTTTCTCCCCCAAGAGTTGCCTTTACCAATGCTTCCTCTGGTGGGAGCACTGGCGTTGCGCTCCGCAGTTAACTTTAGGTTTTGTTCTAAAAATTAATATTGATTGACATAAGAGTCGTTCAATAATGGTTCCAAATAAAAAGTCCCAATCCAAATTTTTAGGATTGGGACTTTGAGTATTATTACTTCTTTTCCGAATAGGCTTTTATAGTTGCTAAATATTAACATCAATGGGGTTTGTAGCATCTAAAGAAGACTTGTCTTTTTCTAATTTAAATTGCTCAATCCCGCTATCCAAAAACTCAATAAACTTTTCTACGTTGGTATCAAACCCGTAGGGTTCAGTTAGTAGCTCCTCATTATTGTCAAGTAGCACGTAGTAAGGCTGGCTGTTTACGTTAAACCTGCTAATCTGAAAATCAGCATTTTTCCTTCCCACAGTTTTTTTAACCTTCCCATCTACCATTGATGTTACCCATTCCGATTCAGGCAATTTTTTTCTCTCATCAACATAAAGTGCTACCACGATAAATTCTTCGTTGAGCCTTTTTAGTACTCTAGGGTCGCTCCATACCCGTTGCTCCATTACCTTGCAGTTTGCACAGGCGTGGCCCACAAAATCAACAAAAAGGGGCTTTCCCTGCTCACGGGCACATGCCAGAGCCTGCTCATAATCGAAGTAGCCCTCAAGCCCATGAGGCAAATGGAGTATATCGGAGAACTTAGGTTCTTCGCAAAGCGATTCTTTGTCTGTTGAGGAAACTACCTGCTGATGGCTGGTCATTTGTGTTAAATCAAAGCTATGTCCGCTTTTTGAAGGTATAACTCCTGAAAGCCCGTTTAAGGGTGCCCCAAACATTCCGGGGATAAGGTAAACAACAAAAGCAAACGATGCGAGTGCTAGCAGCATTCTAAAAAAACCGATATGCTCTGTGGGTGAGTCTAACTTGAAACGAATTTTTCCCAGCAGGTACATCCCGAGTATAATGAAAATAGCAATCCATATCGCAAGGAACACTTCGCGTCCGAGGATTCCCAAATGGTAAACCTGATCGATGGTTGAGAGGAACTTTAACCCGAATGCCAGCACAATAAAACCAAGAACAACTTTAACTGAGTTAAGCCATCCGCCCGATTTTGGCAGCTTATTTAGCCATGATGGGAATATTGCAAAAAGCGTAAACGGTACGGCAAAGGCCATTGAAAAGCCAAACATGCCTATTATGGGCTTGGTTCCAATACCTGTTGCTGATTCTACCAGAATGGCCCCCACGATTGGCCCTACGCACGAAAGGCTAACAATTACAAGGGTTAGGGCCATAAAGAACGAGCCAATAAATCCTCCGCGTTCAGCTTGGCTATCAGTTTTTGTTGATAGGCTGCTTGGCAGCATTATTTCAAAAAGGCCAAAGAACGAAGCGGCAAATGCCATGAAAAGTAAGAAGAATATTAGGTTTGGCACCCAGTGGGAAACCAGCTGGTTAGTAAAGCCAGCTCCTACACCTGTTAGCGAAACCAGAAAACCAAGCGAGGTGTAAATTACAATTATGCTTATCCCAAATACGAATGCATTGACAATGGCATTGAAACGATTCTTCTGCTTGCTCATAAAAAACGATACAGTCATTGGTATCATAGGGAAAACGCATGGCGTAAGTAGTCCTGCCAATCCTGCTGCAAACGATATTAAGAAGAATACAAGTAACGAGGAGTCGGTTGATGAAGTGTCGGTTGAGTCGTCTGCTTCCACTAGTTCTTCAGATTCTGGTTCTTCAGCTGACTCAATCTCCTTTGTTGCTGTTTCAGTTATATCGCCAATGGCAACATCAAAATCTTTAGCGAAAAAGATGCACTTGTCCTCAAAGCAAACCTGATATTCCATTTCGCCGTCAATGGTGGCTCCATCAGTGCCATCAGCCAATTCAACAACCTGACTGAATTGCGCTTGAGCCTCAAAGTACCCAATATCCATTTTAAATACATCATCGTACTCTAGCTTCGGCTTTTGCATGGGGTTGATATCACCAATCAGGCTATAGTCATCCCTTTCGTTAAAAAGAAACGTGGTAGGAATTGGCCCCCCCGGAGGAACATCCGTTGCGTATAGGTGCCACCCCATATCTATTCTTGCATCGAATATTACTTGGTACTTGTTATCTTCCAACTTTTTAGTTGAAACGTTCCATTTTACCGGATCCTCAACTTGACCTAGCGTAAAGTTCCATGTGCTAAGAAAAAGGAGAGCTGCAAAAGTTAATAGGACTCTTTTCATTTTATTTGTTTGTTAATATTTATTATTCTTGCGGTTTTAAGACAAGCCAAACGGTTATTATCAGTATTTATTTAATTCTTCCAACAAAATAATAAGGTAAAAGTTCTTACAAAAATATGAAAGGTTTTATAACTATCAATATTTGTTAATGAATAGATTATTGTTAAAAAAAAGCCGCTTGTGAGGCGGCTTTATGGGTTGGCTATAAATCTATCTTTTCTTCGTGGTTGTCGAAGAATTTGTATTCGGTAAGTTTGTACGATGATATTGGTATCACCTTAATGGAACATTTGTACTTTCGCCCCCATTTAAATTGCTTGCTAAATATACCCTTATTCAGGTATGCAGCTACAAATGGGTGTGTTTTAATAATAATTTTTTTTGCATCCCTTTCATTAACAATGAATGCTAGCTTGTTCTCTATCTCCTCGTCGAGGATTATAGTGGGGGTTACTTCGCCGGTTCCTTTGCAGGTTGGGCATTTTTCCATTGTTTGAACGTGTAGTTCAGGGCGTACTCTTTGGCGCGTAATTTGCATTAGTCCAAACTTGCTTAGTGGTAGGATGTTGTGCTTTGTTCTATCCTTGCTCATAAGCTCCTTCATCCTATCAAAAACCATTTGGCGGTTCTCGTTCTGATGCATATCAATAAAGTCAACTACAATAATCCCCCCCATATCTCTAAGGCGGAGTTGCCTTGTAATCTCTTCGGCTGCTGCCAGGTTCACTTCAAGGGCATTTGTTTCCTGATTGTTCCCAGCTTTAGACCTGTTGCCACTGTTTACATCAATAACATGAAGGGCCTCGGTGTGCTCAATAATAAGGTAAGCTCCACTTTTAAAGGAAACGGTTTTGCCAAATAAGGATTTTATCTGCTTTTCAATTCCAAAATTCTCAAAAATTGGAACTCGCCCGTTGTATAGCTTAATAATTTTCTCTTTCTCAGGAGCAATTGTTCCAATATAGTCCTTAATATCACTGTAAATTGAGTCATCGTTAACATAAATACTGTTGAACGATGTATTAAGCATATCCCTTATTATTGCTGAGGTACGTTTAAGTTCGCTAATAACAATACCAGGAACATTGGCGTTCCTTATTTTATCAAATGCTTGCTCCCATTTTTTTGCTAAGCTACGGAGTTCTGCATCAAGAATTGCCACCTTTTTCCCCTCAGCTGCAGTACGTACAATAACGCCAAAATTCTTGGGAATTATGCTTTGCATTAACCGCTTAAGGCGCTTCCTTTCCTCAGGGGAAGTGATTTTTTGTGATATTGAAACCTTATCGGAAAAGGGGAGAAGTACGATATTCCGTCCGGCAATGGATATCTCGGAGCTTAATCGTGGCCCTTTTGTTGAAATGGGTTCCTTAGCTATTTGAACTAATACAGTTTGCCCTGAGTTTAGCACGGACGATATTCTTCCTTCCTTCTCAATATCAGGTTCAAGTTTGAATTTTGACAGAGGGATTGGTTTTCCTTTTTTTGACTGGGCTACCTGTAAAAATTTGTTGAACGACTTGAACTGAGGTCCAAGGTCAAGGTAATGAAGAAATGCATCCTTCTCATACCCAACGTCTACAAATGCGGCATTTAAGCCTGGCATAATTTTTTTTACCCTACCCAGATAGATATCGCCAACCGAAAACTGAACGTTGCTCTTCTCCTTGTTGAGTTCAACCAACTGCTTGTCTTCAAGGAGCGCTATGGCAACTTCAGATGAACGTACATCAATAATCAGCTCGGTATTCACTTTAAATAATATTTGATTTTACGGTAAGGTGTTACTAAACATATCAACCTAAAGAGCGGATTTGCTCCTTAGGTTGTATGTGGGGTAAAACAATACTACCTACATTAGTAAGTAGTGCTATTTCTTCTTCTTGTGACGGTTTTTGCGCAAGCGTTTTTTCCGCTTGTGTGTTGCCATCTTGTGCCTCTTTCTCTTCTTTCCGCTTGGCATAGTTGTAATGTATTATAATGATTGTTAAAAAGAATTACTTAACGTGAGACTTCACTTTGTTCACAAAAGTTTTTGCAGGCTTAAAAGCAGGAATAAAGTGCTCAGGAATAATAATGGTGGTATTCTTTGAAATATTACGAGCGGTTTTTTGCGCACGCTTTTTCACAATAAAACTGCCAAATCCTCTTAGGTAAACATTTTTCTCTTTTACTAGAGAATCCTTAACGGTCTCCATAAAGGCCTCAACTGTCTTCTGAACAGTAACCTTTTCGATTCCAGTGTTCTTGGAAATCTCGTTTACGATATCTGCTTTTGTCATTGTTAAAAAATCTTTAATTATCAATTAATTATGGTTCAAAATCTCAAATCGGACTGCAAATATAAGTCTTTTATGTTTATAAATAAAAAAGTTTCCTATTATTTTTGTCGAAATTGTTTTCATTATTACTTGATTTAATGGATTTTAAAAATATTTTAGCGGCATGGTACAGGGACAATAAGCGGGAGCTGCCCTGGCGTGAGACTTCAAATCCTTACTTTATTTGGATATCTGAAGTTATCCTCCAGCAAACAAGGGTAGTGCAGGGTATTGGGTACTACTATAGGTTTATTGAGAGTTTTCCAACGGTTAAAGCATTGGCTGGTGCTAAGGAGGATGAGGTGCTTAAGGTTTGGCAGGGATTAGGGTATTATACCCGGGCAAGAAATCTTCATGCTGCATCCAAACTTATTATGGAAAAGTATGATGGGAAATTGCCCGAATCGTACGATGAACTCTTGAAAATCAGGGGCATTGGTCCATATTCTGCGGGAGCTATTGCTTCGTTTGCTTTTAATATGCCTGTGCCTGCTATTGATGGGAATGTTTACAGGATAATAGCAAGGGTTTTTGGACTCTTCGCTTCACCTTATACAGCAAGTGGAAGGCGAGAGTTTTTTTCTTTGGTTAATGATTTGATGGATAAAAAATCACCTGGGAGTTTTAATCAGGCTCTACTTGATTTTGGAGCCTTGCAATGTGTGCCTCAAAGCCCTAGTTGCTCTGCTTGCCCGTTTATATCGTATTGCTATGCTTTTAGAAACAATATGATAGCCAGCTTGCCAGTAAAGGCAAAAAGGATTGTGCCCAAAAATAGGTTTTTTACCTATTTGCTGATTAGGTTCAAAGAGTATACCTTTATTCATAAACGTAATGAGAAAGATATTTGGCACTCTTTATATGAGTTCCCGTTGATTGAGTCTGATAAGTTACCTTTGCCTGAAGAGTTAAGGCAATTGGAAGATTGGCAACAACTGTTTAAGGGTTGTGATGCAAGAATCACATACTTCTCTTCACCTGTAAAGCATCAGTTAAGTCATCAAACAATTTTATCGCAGTATGTTATTGTAGAAATTAGCAAGGTTTCAGCAAAGCTAAAGAGCGGTTACAAGTGTGTGGAAAATAGGAGCATATCAAATTACTCAACACCTAAACTTATTGATAACTTTTTGGCAGCCGAACCTGCTGCTAAGTACTTCCGAAAGGAATAGAAAATGGTGCTGGTTTTAATTTTCAAAGTTCGGATATGCGATTTACTGGTAAGTAATTATTCGGGTTACCTTGTGCTCCAATCTTTTTCTGCGTAGCTTGTTTTTTCTGCCAATTTTTACCTGATATGTTGATTTTTCTATCCAATTGCCCTGATTATCGTATTCGTACTCGTAATAATAAGCTTGGTCGCCCTTAGCTGCATTGCTAAGGGTTTCAATTTTCACCTCTCCATTTGGATAGTACTGTCGCGAAACCGATTCAAACTCAAATTCTTTCAAGGGGTCAATTGGATATGACCAGGAGCCATAAAAAATTCCATTGGCTCTGTGAACCATCACTTTTATCATGTTTGATGATTCTAAGTAGATGAAATTCTCGTTAAAGATGCGTCCTCCCTGGCTATCAATCACTTTTGCTCCCTCTACTTTCCCTAAGGTATCTAGGCTGATAAATGCAGTGCGCCAGGGTTTGCCGTTTTTAACAACCCGAACCTTTTGTGGTTGCATAGTCTCTTCGTCCCAGTCAATAATAACTTCTTCCGATATCCACCCTAGCATGTTGGCAAAAAATCGAGACTCCTTACGTTTTAGCCTTACCCCATCAACATACTCCCAACGGGTTTCGTTTGATACTCCACCTGCACTATTGTATGATATCTTTGATAAGATATTACCATGTGAGTTGAACTCTTTTACCACTCTGTGGGGTACTGCATATACCCCCTTTATTATTATTTCAGATACCTCTTCAATACGTTTAAATGGGCGCCCTTTGCTTTTATCAGAAGGGTTTTCAAGAAAATGGCTTACCATTGGTTGTCCCGATGCCAGAGTGACAAATGCAAGGGATATTGCTAACAGAAGGATTCTTTTTCGCATCGTTATTCAGCTACTTGTATAGACAATGCTGTTAATAAGTTCTATATTTAATTAAAACAAAGATATTAAAAATTATCTATCTGGCTTGGTGTTATCTTCCTGATTAACATGCAATCTTGAAATAGGGAGCTTATTTTTATGTTCACGTTGTAAATACTCAACCATTTTCTCTCTAACATACGTACGGAGATCCCATAGTGAAGGGGAATCGGTTGCGCTCATTAGAAAACGGATCTCTAACGATTGGTTGGTAGCGTTGGTAACTTGCACATTTGCTACTTTCCCATCCCAAAGCTTGTTATCTTTCAGTAGCTTGTTAAACTCACCCCTGAGGTTATCAACTGGTATGGTGTAGTCGGTGTATATAAATACGCTTCCAAGAATGTCGGATGATGTGCGTGTCCAGTTTTGAAAGGGTTGCTCAATAAAGTATGTACTGGGCACAACGAGTCTTCTTTTATCCCAGAGCCTCACAACAACATAGGTTAGGGTGATTTCTTCTATCCAACCCCATTCGTTTTCTACTATCACAACATCATCAATTCTAATGGGTTGAGTAATTGCCAGCTGAATTCCTGCCAGCACAGAGCCAATAACCTTTTGGGCTGCCAGCCCAAGTATAAGTCCTGCGATACCGGCAGAAGCGAAAAGGCTTATGCCGATACGCTTTATGGAGTCAAAAGTCATTAGTACTGCTGCTAATGCTACGAATACTATGGTAAAAGTGATTATCCGCTCAATTATTTTAAGTTGGGTATGCATTTTTCTTGCAATCAGGTTGTTTTTATTTGAAAGATCGTATCTGTGCAAGATTATTTTTCGTGTTATTCGGATTGCATTAATTAGTAGCCATGAACCTACTATAATTGTTAATATTGTTAGTGCATGGTTAAATGCAGCAAGTAAATCTTTGCTTTCAATTAAGTGGTGAATATTTAGCTTTGCTAATAATATTAATAAAAGGAATAGTATTGGGGTAGCTGCCTTAACGGTCAGCTTTATTTGAAGCGACTTATCTTTATAATGCTTAACCTTGCTCTTAATAATTTTTAGGGCAAAAAAAAGAGCAAAAACACCAGCCAGTATTAGCAGGGAGGATAGAACAACACTTTCAATATGTTTTTCAAATAATAGATTAAGCATTTAGCTATAATTTTTATTCAAAATTAAGCTAAAAATTGGGTTGCATTATAAAGTCAATAAAAAAAAGCCCCGTGTATATCGGAGCTTATTTTGGAAGAAGGACTTTTACTAAAAATTTTTAACAATCTGTTCGGCAAAACTATCTATGGTTTTGGAGTCGGTTGCTCCATAAAAATCGTAGTAGTATTCAATAAGGTACTTCTTAATGTCGTCATCGGACATGCCCTGGCGTTTAAGGATTGGGATTATAGTATGAAACTCGTTAACCAGCTCATCCTTATCAACAAAAACCAAAGTGAAGCGGGTTATCTCATTCCCACTTCGCGATGACATTTCGTATTCGTAAACGGCTAAGTCTGTTATCTCATTACCATTAATATAACCAACGCTGCTTTTAACTAGTGCATCCCTATCAAGAACCAGCGTTTGCTGCTGATGACCAATTTTCTTTGATACTGGGTTGTTGTCAACTTTGTAGTAAAATACAATAAACTTATCATCGGTCAATGGGTAGTTTTGCTGATCAAGTGGCACGTTCACCGTGTCGCCAATAATTGAGAATTTGTCGTTGCCAAAATACTGACGTAGGTCAGAAACTTCTGTTTGGTTTGGGTCGAAACGGGCAAGCATCAGGTTTCTCATTTTTGTTGGCGAGGCAGCCTCCTTTGTTGTTAGTGCTAACCTTTGCTTCTGGTCATCAATGTGGTGATCCTGAATTTTTATCTGGAACCGCCCCATGGAACTGCCTATTGCAATAGCATACGACTCCATGCTCTCGAAAAGTATAAGATCGTCGGGGCTAAGCGCATCGCCAGCCTCTACTATTTTTCCTGTACTTAAGTTTGTTAACTCACCGCTTACGCGAGTAACATGATACATATCCTGTGCGCTGGCAGTAAAGCCTATGAACAGCAGAATGGCAAAAGTAACTTTTAGTGATTTCATATTGGTAGAATTTTTGTTTTGTTTTATTTTCTAATTAGATTATATCAACTCTCGTACCAAAAATAGAAAATTTATTGTTTAAATTAAGTCCTTTTGCTTCTGCTTAGGTAAATTACTTATAACCAGCAAGTATGATTGGTGTATCCATTCTTTAATTGTTGGAGTTGGAATTGTGCCATCAAGCATTACCGTATTCCAGTGCTTTTTATTCATGTGGAAGCCTGGGGTAACTGAACTATATTGTTCCCTAAGCTGAATTGCAGTCTCAGGGTTACACTTAATGTTGATGCTTAATGGTCCGTCCAGATTGGTTAGAAGGAACATTTTATCAGCAACTTTAAAAACCAAAGTAACCTCATCAAATGGGAAGCTTTCGGTTGATCCTTTTAGGGAGAGACAATAGTCTCTTAACTCTTCAATATTCATAGTTTAGAGTGTTGGGTAAAAAGCATCCGGGATATGTTCTAACTCAAAGTCCCTGCCATTATAGGTTAGGCTAATAATGTCAAACTGAACTTCAAGATCGACATCATACTTTTCAACATAAGCGTCGGCAGCCTCAATTATATTCTTCTGTTTACGGAGCCGAACAGCATCCTTAGGTTCCTCCCAGTAGTTGCTAAAGCGGGTTTTCACTTCAAACACAACCAGCATATCTTCCTTTTGTGTTATAATATCAATCTCTTTATTTCCTGAACGCCAGTTAGTGTGCAAAACTTTGTAGCCCCTATCTAGAACATAGCCAAGAGCGTACATTTCTCCCTCTTTCCCCAGTTTGTGGTGGTGAGGCAAATCATCGGTTTTTTTCATGAGATAATGAAACAAATAAGTTTATTTGCAATATACGTAAAAACATTATATAACGCACGATATTTCATGATTCGTAGTAGCATAATATTCATAACACTTTGTTTTTCTTTTCACATTACCTTAAAGGCTGATCTTGGAAGCTTTGAGGGGGAGATTCGAGTTGTTCGTGAAACCATTTACGATACTACTTACATAGAGATAAATGTTAAGGATCACATGGTAAGGGTTGATGAGCATGATAGCAGAAAGGAGCTTGTTAGTAGCCAGATTGTTGATATTGAAAAGGAGGAGGTTGTTGCCTTATCGCACAGCAAGAAGCTATTTGCCCATGTTCCCGTTTCACCAAGGATAGTTGATGGTTCAAATGAATTAGAAATTAATAAAACAGAAAATCACAAGGAGATTAATGGTGTTATCTGCTACCAGTGGCGTGTTAAGGATGTTAAGCGAAATACGGAGATTGCTTACTGGGTTTTTGAGGAGCGTTTTGATTTTTTTGAAAAACTTCTTAAGCTGCTAAATAGAACGGAATTTAGTTTTTCTGCCTTTGATGCCATTCCAGGTAGGGAGGGTTTTTTCCCTATGCTTACTGAGGAGAGGACACTACTGCGAAGAGAAAAGCTAAGAGTTGCCGTTGTTGCGATTAATGAGCAGGTACTTAATGGTAATGTTTTTAAAATACCTGAAAATTATAACGCAGTTAAAAGGTAACCACCAGTTTATTATCATCTTACAGCGTACTCATCTTTAAAAAGTTGCTGAGCAATATACTTTACAACATTAACATTAACTGAGTTGCCCAGCTGCTTGTATGCCTGCTGCTTATTGGCGTTAATTTTGAAGTTCTCAGGGAAGCATTGTAGATTTGCCGCCTCGCGGGGAGAGATGCGTCGTTTTTTCCATCCAATTACAGGAATATGCACCATAGCTACTAACGCAGGGAACTCAGTTGGTCTTTTTACCCTAATACCCGAAGGGCGAAACTGTATTATTCCATCCCATACGCTTGTTAATGAGGTGCCTGCCTGCCATTCAAATTTGGTGTGGGTGTTAACAAAATCATTTAAGTTGTTGTACCTCTGAAGCCAACCATCAATATGCTCCTTATTTTCTTGGTATAACACCCTGTTTTTTAGAATAATCTCCTGCTTCCATTTGGGTAAACTGCTGATACTTTTATTACTATTGAACTCCCTGACCCATATTGGGAAACCAATAACCTTCCGTTTAATTCCTTTCATGAAATCGTCCCAAGCACTTAGCACAAACTCTTCGTAATCGGATATTTTTAAATCGTCACCAGATTCCCCGTTCAATGCAACCTTTGCGTCCGTGTGGTTTCTTTTTGTGTTTGGGATATCAAAAAGCAAGCTAGCTTCGCCCGACAGGTTGCTCAGAACGCCCGGAATAAAAACCCTGTCGCGAAGTTGAGGTACTCCAATTTGATGAGGGCTAATGATAATTGGTTTCTCAGGTACCAGATACCCCAAATCAACCAGATTATTATGAATAACCGCCCAGGTTTTGCCATTATCGTGCGAAACCAGATTTCTTACATTCTCCAAAAGAATATACTTTGGCCTATGGTACTTTAAAATCCTTAGAATATCAAAAAAGAGCGTTCCTCGAGTATCCTCAAAACCACTTTGCTTACCCGCTTTAGAGAAAGCTTGGCAGGGAAATCCGGCACAAAGCACATCGTGCTTAGGAATGTTTTTTTCTGATGTTTGGGTTATATCAAAAGCGCAATCGATACTAAAATTAGCCCGGTAGGTCTCAATGGCGTGCATGTCAATTTCCGAGGCAAACACACATTCCCCTCCTAAATTCTGCATGGCTAAATGGAACCCTCCAATGCCTGCAAAAAGATCAATAAACTTAAACTTGCTCATCTGGTTTTAAATTGCTGTAAAGTTAGCCATTGTAAAT
>JBKHAH010000056.1:0-21221 GCA_046542995.1 Bacteroidales bacterium | reverse complement strand
CGCCACAGCGTTCGCCCCGGCCTTACCGGGCTAGCTCAGGTTAATGGCAGAAACTTTCTTTCCTGGGAAGAGCGTTTCAAATTTGATGTTTTTTATGTTGAGAACATATCCTTTATGTTAGACATGAAAATAATTTTCAGAACGTTCTTCAAAGTAGCTAAAAGTAGTGACATGGGTGTCAGAGGGGTTGATTATGCAGAAAACTCCCTTGATATTATTAGGAGTAAAGAAAAAGAAGATTCACAACAATAGTACCGGTGACTATAAACGAGATTGGCAGCGAATTTTGGATTAATAACCTGCACGAAAAAGGTGTAAATAGTGAGAAGCGTAAACTTCTTTTTTTAGACGCCACTTTCAGGCTATTGTCTTCCGCTAGGGGAGCCATCAGCCTAATTCTTGAGAAAGAAGCCCAACGATTCAATAATAAAAAAGTTTTACTCCCTGCTTATATCTGTGATTCAGTTATACAACCCTTTTTGGATAAGGGTTTTGAATGTCTTTTTTATGATGTGGATACTCATTTGCAGCCCGACCCTGAATCTTTTGAATTGGCCTCCCGCAAAAATCCTGGCTTGCTTATCCATCTGGGATACTTCGGCTTTAACTCCTCACAAAATCTGAAACCCTTATTGCAGGATCTATCAGAAAAAGGGTCATTTATTATAGAAGATGAGACACATACTATGCTATCCCACTTCGAAAAATTTAAGGGAAATGACAGAAGTTTTGGGAGTATCAGGAAGTGGTTGGGCGTTCCATGCGGAGCCTATGTTTCTTCCTATAATAATGATTCGAATCAATTTCCGAAAAACGTAGCTCAAAAATATGTCGATTTAAGGACTGAGGCCATGCAGCTCAAAGGTCGGTATTTAATCAATCCCAATGAAGTACTGAAAAAAAGGTACCTTAAGATATTCGCACAAGCACAGGAAGTTTTGGAGAAAGACACAAATTACTACGATATAGACCCTCTTTCTGAATCAATTCTTTATAGCTCTGATTATGGCGGCATAATTGAAAGGAGAAGAGAAAACTACAAGTTCTTGCTGGAAAACTTAAATGGCATCGATACCATTCAAATCCCCTTTCCTGTTTTACCTGATAATGTAACTCCATTGTTTTTTCCAATCTTGGTTAAAGGTAATCGTGATAGATTAAGAACATTTCTGACACAGCATCAAGTTTATTGTCCAATTCATTGGCCAAAACCAGGTTTACTTAAAAAGATTCAACCTCTCAAATCTGATAATATTTACGAGAATATTCTTTCAATCCCGATAGATCAGAGATATAATAAACAACACATGACTCGCATAGTTGATTTGGTGAGGAAGCATCTTTCATTTTAATCTTTTGCTAATTTTCACGGCTAAGCGTTTAAAAAACAGTCTATATGAAAAATATTCTTGTAACCGGCATAGGTGGGCCAACCCCGCGCTCCATTGCTCGAACTCTAAAGAAAAGCTTTCCTAATTACAGAATAATCGGAGTGGATGCCAACCCCAAATCTTTGAGTTTCTATATTCCTGATTTTTTGGATGCGGTAAAGTTGGTACCAAGGGTGGATAATGATAATTACTGGGAGCACATTAAGGGCGTTATCGATGAAGAAAAAATTGACATGGCCTTTGTTCAACCAGAAATGGAGGTGGTTGCCTGGGGGAAGTATTTTGATGAACATGCAACTTATCCTTGTCCCGTTATAATTCCTCCAACGGAACTCGCCATCTCACTTATGGATAAAGCGATTATGGCAGATTTACTAAGGGGTACTGAGTTTATCCCATCTACAGTAAGAGTAAGCCAATCCAATCCACGTTTTGAAGAAATAAAAAAGGAAATTGGGTTTCCTTTCTGGATAAGAGCTACAAAAGGAAGTGGTGGCTTGGGTTCATTAAAAATTAATGATATTGAGAACTATAAATCCTGGTTGTTTATAAATCGAGAAATTGATGAATTCACAGTAAGCGAATTTTTGCCAGGAAGGCACCTTGCAACTCAAATGCTATATTTTAATGGGGAGTACATAAAAGGGGCATCGCTGGAGTGTGTAAACTATGTAATGGCAGATATTGTACCCTCCAAAGTAACCGGAAATACCTCCTTTGGTAGATTCATAAATGAAGATAAAATTTTAGACTTCTGTAGAAACTGTATGGATTTTATCTGCCAAAAACTAAACATGGAAGCCCACGGTGTTTTAAGTTTTGATTTGAAAGAAGATAAGGAGGGCAAAATGAAAGTAACAGAAGTAAACATAAGGCATATGGCCTATACAGGAGTTATGGCCGATGTGGGTTTTGATTTGGTTAGCGATACGGTTACTCTAATTATTGACGGCAAAGATCATGTGCAAAAAGCAGCATACTTCCAGTATGATAAACCTTATATTTTTCTCCGAGATGTAGATGCCTTGCCAGTGGTTTTAGAGGGTGAAAACCAATTTTTATCTTTATAATAAAACATTAGTAACTTACTACTTACACTCGATTTCTCTAACAACTAAAGGCTCGGATTATCCCGATACCATTATTTATTATCTTTGTTTCTCTTAATAAACTTACGTAATGGAGACAAATAAATAATTATACCTTGAAGGTGCTAAAGTTGCCATTACTTTTCCATAGAAGAAGATTTTGTTTTAAGACTTACATAACACAATATTCAAACAATTTTTGAGAAGGATTCAAAACAGTTTATTTACTCCATTCGATTATCCATAAGATTTTGCCCTTTATATCACGTCTGAAATATTGAAATCAAATAACTATTATAGTAGGATGTCACTTAATAAACGTATCTTTCTTTGCCCACCCCACATGGGTGGCACTGAACAGCAACATGTAAACCAAGCTTTTGAAACCAACTGGATTGCCCCCCTTGGCCCCAATGTGGATGGTTTTGAGACCGATTTATGCGGCTTTACAGGAGCAAAACATGCGGCTGCCCTTAGTGCTGGAACAGCGGCACTGCATTTAGCGTTAATTCTTTCCGATGTTAAACCGGATGATTTTGTTATTTGCCAAAGTTTCACCTTCTCTGCATCGGCTAATCCCATAACCTACCAAGGTGCAATGCCCGTTTTCGTAGATTCGGAGGAGGAAACGTGGAATATGTGTCCTATCCAACTAGAAAGAGCAATCGAAGCCTGCCTGTCTGGAGAAATTGAGATAGAGGGAAAAGGTAAAATGGGTGCAAAAAAGCCCAAAGCAATTATCCCTGTTCACCTTTACGGAATGCCTGCTAAAATGGATGAGATTTTAGCCATTGCCCAAAAATACGATATACCTATTATTGAGGATGCTGCCGAGTCATTGGGCTCTACATATAAGGATAAACAAACAGGAACTTTCGGAAGATTCTCTATTCTATCATTTAATGGCAATAAGATAATAACCACAAGTGGTGGTGGAGCGCTTCTTACTAATGATGAAACTCTAATTCAAAAAGCTCGCTATTTATCTACGCAGGCTCGCGATCCCGCCCCGCATTATCAGCACAGCCATATTGGCTACAACTACCGAATGAGTAATGTTCTTGCAGGAATAGGTAGAGGTCAAATGGAAGTGCTCCATTCAAGAGTTAAGCGTCACCGCGAAATCTTTGACTGGTATCTGAATCTTTTAAACTCAATAAATAAGAGAGGGTACAAAGTAGTAGCACAACCCGAATTGGAAGCATCCAACTCTAACCGTTGGCTCACCGCAATACTTATTGACCCTAGAACAAACAAAGGTATAACTTCCGAAAAGTTACGTCTGGCTTTTGAAGAGTTTAATATTGAATCAAGACCTCTCTGGAAGCCAATGCATCTTCAACCTGTCTTTAATTACGCCCCATTTTTTGGAGATGGCACCTCAGAAAAATTATTTGAGCAGGGGCTTTGTTTACCCTCTGGTTCAAATATGAGTGAAGAAGATTTTCATCGTATAAAACGTGTTTTTGATAATATATTCGTTTAATATTTCTTTGCATAATGACTTCAAGAGTTAGTAAATTGAATCTGCCGAACCGTTAGGTATCCAAATATACCTTTTTAAAAACCACACTGTAACTCCTCAATTTTTGTTAGAGTACTTTGTGGTTTTTTTATTTAACCTACATTTATTTTGGAATCCAATAAATTTGGTAATCACTGTGTCTATTGAAAATAACGGTTGCTTGCTCTCAGCCTCAAACATGTTTGGCAAAAGTTTGCACCAAGTTGAATGCAAAATATACAAAACTTTCATTACAAGATATACAAATTAACAAACCACCTATCTCCCTTCTAAAAAATGAGCAACTACTCATCATGCACAGAATGGGGAAATCTTTGTTTTATTAAATTAACTATGAAGTTTGTTTATCTTAAAAAAAACTTAATACATCCTTTTTCGCAAACGTTTTACAAAACAACACTAAAAAGAAACACGTTTGGTATGGGTTTTGCATTAGTATTTTCAAATGTTTTTAAAACCAATTTTTGTAGAGAAGCAATGCTTACATATATTTGCAAAACTTTTGAAAAATTGGCATAAATAATTATTTTTTTAAAGCTGTTTTTGCAAGAAATCAAAAATATGAGCATCCAAGACATACATAATAAATGGCATAAGTTTTTCTTAAAGAACTTTAGCCATAAATTTTTACCTAGCATATACGTTTTTTGCTTTGATGTACTTACTGTTTTCATAACCTATTTTATAGCTTTTGCCATTCGCCTTAATCTGGATATAAGTCAGATGGATCTTCTCCAGGTTTTTTATCAAAGCATGGTAGTAACATATATTTACGCATTATTCTTTATTCTTTTCCGCTCATATAGTGGCATTATACGCCACACAAGTTTTACCGACGCCATAAGGATACTTAGAGCCAGCAGCAGCGCATTCGCTCTTGCTGCTGTTACAATTGGCATTATTAGAATTACGGGCGCTCAACTTTCCTGGAATCTATCCCTTGGGGTGCTAATCATTCATTTCTTATCTACCTACTTCCTTCTTATGGTTGCCCGTATCACAGTAAAATCAACCTACTTCACATTAGTTGGCATTAGAAAGAAGGTTGATAAAAGGGTAATAATTTATGGTGCGGGTGGTGCAGGTATGCTAACAAAGAACACCCTAATTCAGGATCCGTATATATCCTACACAGTTGTTGGTTTCGTTGATGATAATCCGGGGAAAGCAGGCAAAAGGCTTGAAGGGGCAACAATTTATTCTCCTAAAGATGCACTCAATGCTAAATTCATTAAAAAAGAGCAGGTTGATCAGTTAATTATCGCCATTCAGGATCTTGATCGTGAGAAACAAAAAAGCATAGTAGAGGATGCCCTTGATTTAAACCTTGAAGTAAAGACTGTACCTTCCATAGAAAAATGGATAAATGGACAGCTGAGTTCAGAACAAATTCGCAAGATTGAAATAGAAGAGTTACTTCAGAGAGACACCATAAAACTTGATAGCACGAACGTTGCAAAATACTTGTACGGCAAGGTAGTTATGATTACTGGAGGTGCCGGATCAATTGGATCTGGAATTGTTAAGCAGGTATTAACATACCGCCCGGCAAGACTAATTATCCTCGATCAGGCGGAGTCTGCAATGTACGATTTACAAACCGAAGTAAACAGCTCCGAAGAATTGGCGCCTTACAGTCATCGTGCAGAATACGTGATTGCAAACATTAAGGATAGGTTCCGAATGCAGCAAATTTTTGAAACATTTCATCCTGAAATAATATTTCATGCTGCTGCATACAAACATGTTCCGCTTATGGAGGGTAACCCTTACGAAGCTCTGCTGGTAAATGTATTTGGCACAAAAAATCTGGCTGATCTATCCGTAAAGTTTGAGGTTAAAAAGTTTGTAATGATCTCAACCGACAAGGCTGTTAACCCAACCAATGTAATGGGAGCTTCAAAGAGGATTGCTGAGATTCTTACCCAAGCATTAAGCAATGGGAGAACACAGTTTATTACAACTCGTTTTGGAAACGTGCTCGACTCAAATGGTTCTGTGGTTCCGCTTTTTAGGAAGCAGATTGAGAGGGGTGGTCCTGTAACCGTTACCCATAAAGATATTACAAGATTCTTTATGACAATTCCAGAAGCCTGCAGCCTTGTTCTTGAGGCAGGCGCAATGGGTAATGGTGGAGAGATATTTGTTTTTGACATGGGACAACCTGTGAAGATTTACGATTTGGCTTGCAAAATGATAAAACTCTCTGGGTATGAACTTGGAAAAGGCATTGAGATAAAAGAAATTGGATTGAGACCTGGTGAAAAATTATACGAAGAGTTGCTAAACAATGAGGAAAATACACTGCCAACATACCACCCAAAAATTTTAAAGGCTAGGGTTAGGGAGTATAACAAGGAGTCGGTTGAGAACAGCCTAAATCAATTAACTGACCTAATAATTGAAGGGAACATCTTTAATTTGGTATCTAAAATGAAAGATATTGTACCTGAGTTTATTAGCAAGAACTCTATTTACGATGTTCTGGACTCTCGAAAGGTTGGTAGCTAGGACCTCTCCTTCATAATCAATAGTTACTTTCGAAAAACTATTTACTGAGATACCCTGACGAAAAAGTGTAAGATACTTTTAACTGCACTCCAAAATTATTACCATACATTTCTCCCCTGTCTAATCCTAAAGCTCCTGAGACAATTAAATTCCTTCTAGGAATAGGATAGTTAAAATACCCTATCCAGCTATACTGGATTAACTTATCAGAGATTTCAAACGCAGCCGGTGCTTCTAGATAAACTCCATAGTTCTGGCTGTAGCTAAACTTCATACCATAGGTAATCCTGTTTAAAATAATTCCCTGGACTCCAAAATGATGAACACGCACCCTGTTATTCCAAATTCTAAAATTCTTATCCTGGTCAATATCCTGAGTATAAATGGGTGAAGTTACAAACGGTGTACCTATGGTCATTAGGCGGCTGGTCCAACCAGACTGGTAAACATCATGATTAAAATAATTGTCATTACCCTTCAGCCCTGAGTCTAAATCATGAATTGGTCCAGATTGATCGGTTGTTTGCAGATACTCGTAAACCAAATCAGTAATAATAAATTCACGATTCTTATTTGTTAAATGAACGCCCCACAATCCGTCAGGAAAATTCTCTCTTCTCTTTCCTGACCCATCCTCAAAAATATCCTGATGGTAAAGGTTCATTTCAAAATTTTTGAATTTAACATCTACACCGTAATTTCGTGATCCAATATGATTACCAAACCTGTTTATTTGCCAGCCCGCTGGAGCATCAACCCCTCCACTATCTGCAAAAAATACTCGCCTGTACGAGTCCCAATCAACAGGTAATTGTCCATGCGCAGGGCTATTTCCACCCCATTGTGCAACATGCATCAGTCCAAATGTGATATTTACTGGCAGGCTACCTCCAACCCTTCCGTAAATATATTTTCTATGCAGGTAAACATTCTGCACATATCGTCCTTCCTCGAACCAACCATGGGCTAGCGAACCGCTAACTTCGGCATAACCTTTCGTATATGGCACCTCAACAAACCCTGGTGTACCAACCTCAATTTTTGGTAAGGGCCTGGCATTATCTGACCACAGAATTGAACCAGAAGATAATGGGGTGTACTCATTCCCAATGGTTTCCTCCCAAGCTCCAAGTCGCATTTCAACTTTGTTAAAAATACCGAAATGAAAATAGGCCTGATGAAACCATAGCCTATTGTTTCCATCAAAATGATTGGCAAGTTCAACGCCATATTTATAATTGTATATTTTACCTGTATCGGACTCGGAATAGAGTTTTATTGAAGTAAGAGCGCCATGCTTTTGCAGTGAATATTTCCCATGCTGATTTGAAACCATCCAGAAGGGAGCTCTTTCCCCAAAAGTGGTATGAGTGGTAATATCGGCTTCAATTTCAGGCAGTGCTATTTGGGCATTAACATTTAGATGCTGAGATAAGGAAAAAAACAGAAGAACTACAATTTTACAATAATTTAAAGATGACATAGGATTATTAATTAAAATCAACATTCAAATGTACTATTTCTGTAGAATTCACTCAATTTTAATAATTCTTCCACTCCCACTCTGCTCTTCCAAAGTAAATTCTGGTGAGGGACCCTTGTAATATAAATCGCCTGAAGAATTAAGGGTGACTTTAATCGTGTTGGTAGCCAAAACGTAACAATCGGCCTTTGAATTTTGAATAACTCTTACATCTTTCACTTCAAACTCTAATGCGTTAAGAGAACAGGCGTTGCGAATCCACATGTAAGCATCGTCAGCACTCCCAGCAATATTGTATATACCCATATTATTGGTGTTGCCTGCTAGCAGAACAAACTTCTGGAGGTTTATATCAAGGTTAATCTCGCCTATATGTTCCGTTGTGTAAACTTTCAAATAATCCTGATTGATGGTACTAGCGGTACTTACATTCGCTGGCGAGTAAATTTTCAGTTCCTTAATCTTATTAAATCCAATTGTTACAGTGGGCGTTGGATAGGCTGTTCGCCACTTCATCGGATTATTATCATTTAAAATAAGCGTGTCGTGGCTGGTAAAACAATCAACATCTTTAATAGTCTCTTCCGCTGCATCAATTATTACATAATTTGACGTATCCTGCTTGAGAACAACTCTAAAACCATCGTTTATAGACACATAGTTAAAACCCGCATCAAAAGTTACCTCCTTAGTAACAGTAGATAAATCATCGAAAAGGAACTCTTGGCAACTGGTAAGTAAACCAAAAACAAAAAGTATTGAAAGAACTTGTGAAAAATTACCTCTCATTTTTACCAAAATTAAGGTTATAGCCAAATCCCCATTCAATGTATTCTGCAACAAACATAGAAGATTTTAAACTAAGGTTAAGGAGTAAATTGTTTTTCAATCTGTACCTAATACCTACACGGGAAAAATTCCTTAGCCCAGCCTGATCATCAGCCCTCTGTTGAATGCCAGGCTGAAGAATGAACGACAACCTCCCCCACAATATTTCATATGAAAAATGGGCCCCTGCAGCAAATGATTCAAACTCGCTATCGTTGGTTAAAGTGCTAAGGTACGGAGAATAGTAAAACAAATCTCCACCTACTCCAATTCTCCCATTTCTAAATAGCGTTCTATAGTACTCAACCACAACGCTTGAAACAATCTGACTTACAGGGTTCCGCTTGTTCTCCTCTCTTATCCCACCAGATAAAACGCCAACCAAACTGTTCCTTGTTTCCTTATTAGCAAAATTATCAATATTCGATAGTAAAATCTCCTTTTCACTGACTTTGTATGTAGCGGAAAGTTTTAATGTATGAAAATTTAAACCCGAATTAGGTAATTTTACTTTCCCGTTTGAATTATGAATTAATGAGGGACTCAGACTCAACACAAAATCAGCATTAAGCTTAAAATTCAAGTTTAATGATAAAATGATAAATGCATTTAAATGGGAACCTATAGCCTGATTAAAAGGGTTGTGTTTTTTATGATAAGGCTTACCAGTATAGGAAACCCCACTGGCAACTGTGCTACCCAATGAGACTGCTCTATCATAATCTGAAAACTGCGAATCAAAATAGGCGTACATTGCTATCGCGTTTCCATAAATATCCTTATTAGCTAGGTTGGAGTAGTAGGCACCAAATCCAATGCTGGGCGCTTTTGGGTAACGAACATTGGGTAAATTTTGACCTAACCGCATCTCAAAAGCATTTATAAACTCTTGGTTAAAGAATTCAATGTAGGAATGGTGTGGAAATAAAATGCCTCTATGATAGCCCGCTTGAAAAAACGTTTTTTGCAAAGCATGCGTCTCAGGATTAGAACCAAAAGAACTTGTTAAAGGAATGAAAACAAAACAAGCAACTTGTATGAGGATTTTCAAATATCTAATCATGGGGCAACCCTAATGTAAGTGCTGTAAAATTCGTTGCGCCAGATTTTCCCAAGAAAAAACCTTAATTATTCTGCGACCATTCTGTGCAAGACTGCTAGAATACTCAGGATTATTTTTAAGAGTTAGTATTGATTTAGCAATGCTCCTTGAATTTCTGTCAACAACAAGTCCTGTTTTTTCGTGAAAAAGAAAATCCTTTGTGCCAGATTCGGTTCCAATTACGGGTATTGCACATGCCATAGCCTCAGCGGCAGTATTAGCCCATCCTGCATTCTTTTCTGCTGATACAAAAACATTGGCTTTATGGAATAACTCTGAATTTTTTTCAACTGGATGATTCTGTATAAAGGAATGCGGTACAAAAGTTTTAAATTTGCTATTCTTCTCTTCCATCATACTGTTAACAGGAGTATCAAAAAGAAGCAGCTCAATATTATGCCCATCTTTAAAAAGTTTTTCACAGGCTTTAACAACATATTTGGTTCCTTTTCTTGAGCGGGCCATCCTGCCATAAGCCATAACTGTAAATGGATTTGAATCGAAACCATTGTCACTGCTTTTCGGAAAATGGTACTTTAAGTTAACACCTCCAAATGCAGGAATTGCATGTATGTTGTATCGCTTTAATGCAATCTCAAAAAGATTTGTTGAATTGGCAAAAACATCAATACTTGGATGCTTCTTTATAATCTTCAAATTCTCCTTAGGATAAACATAGTAGAAAATTCGTTTTTTTGCATTCGCTGCCAGAGCAATATCAACAAATTCTGTTTCTGTAAAAAACAAAGCATCAATTTTATCTTCTTGTAATTTTTTAAAATCTTTTACATCCCCATTAAAATCATACCAAACGGGCGCCTCCCCTGTGGGAGTGTATATGGTAAACTTATGGCCAAGTGATATGAAAATATTTCCTAACTCGAGAAAACGTTTAACTCCTCCGTAAAGAAAAGTATGCGGCAGTATTGCGGCAATATGCATTGAGCCTCCCTTCATTGTAATAATCCCTTTATCCTTTCAAACATTTACTTTCCATAACTATTCAGATTATAAAACCCTCCCCGTATCATCATTTAATCAAACAACCATTTAATCAGCTAATTACAGAGAATTAACCCAATTGTTAGAAAATAAAATGCTTCAAGACAAAATTAATAATAATGGGAATAACCACAAATGTAACCTTCTCTTACTTTGCATTTTATTTTAGATGATTTTTCATAAAAGTTTTTTAGAATAATTTAGTTGGGATTTTAATATGGTTGGAATAACAATTTATGAATAGTACCAATATCTTAAACCTAATAAGCTTATCCCTGTCAAATATTTTATACTCGTTTTACTAACAAAAATACGATTAACCATGTCCAGATTATCAACCCTTTTTCTTTTAATCATATTTTTACTACCAATATCTCTGCTAGCGCAAGAGAACAAGCGCTACATGGAGCCCGCAAATGAACTTCTTGAAATTATTGACGCTCCTTTAACCCCATCGTTATCAACAAATAGTACTAAAACGCATGTTCTCTTCGCTTATCCTCAGGATATGCCAGACATTAAAGACCTTGCACAACCTGAACTACGATTAGCAGGCATTAGGATTAATCCAGAGAATTTTGGTGCTAGCAAACCACAATTTTGGAGTAGAATTACGCTAAGGGGCATTGATGACAAGGAGGAGTACCCCATAACAGGTTTACCTGAAAATGGGAATATCCGATTATTCCGCTGGTCGCCCGATGGAACCAAAGTTGCCATAGTAACCTACCTACCACAAACCATTGAACTTTGGGTAGCAAACGTAGATGAAGGAGAAGCTAAGCGTTGGGCAACCAACTTAAATGATGCGCTGGTATCAACCCCAATTGATTGGGCCCCCGACAGCAAATCAATTCTTTACTCCTCCCGTATCTTAAGTCGTGAAGATTATGTTATTGATGAGCAATCACCTCAAGGTCCAGCAATTCAAGAAAGCAACAAAGAGAAGAGTGCAGTAAGAACATATCAGGATCTTCTGCAGAATCCTATGGATGAACGTAGGTTTGAGCACTATACTACATCTCAAATTATGCGTACATCAGGTGAAAAAAACCAATCACCAATTGGAAACCCCGGAATTTTCACAAATTTCTCAGCATCCCCAAATGGCGAATACATATTAATACAAAAAATAACACGCCCCTTCTCATATATTGTTCCTTACTACAGATTTCCTATATGGGTTAACATCTGGGATAAGAATGGGGTACTGATAAAAAAACTTTCGGAAACAGAGTTGGCAGAAAACATTCCGCAAGGATTTAGCGCTACCAGAGTTGGGCCAAGAAGCCATCATTGGCGCTCCGACAAGCCCGCCACCGTGGTATGGGTTGAGGCAAAAGATGAAGGGGACCCAAAGAAGGTAGCAGAGATACGTGATATTCTTTACTCATTAAATGCTCCGTTTAGAACCAAACCTACTGCTATAGTCTCACTAAGCAATAGGTATGCCGGGGTTAATTGGGGCTGGAATAATTTAGCCGTTGTTTATGAACGATGGTGGGATACTCGTAGAATGGTGGTCAGCTTTTTCAATCCATCAAACCCAAGCGAAGAAAAACAGGTTGTTTGGGATCGCTCATGGCAAGATGCCTATAATAATCCGGGAAGCTTTATAACAGAGTACAACCAGCAGGGTTTTCGGGTTCTTAAAACAAATAATACTCGTTCCAAACTTTACCTATCTGGTCGCGGTTCATCGCCTGAGGGCGACATGCCTTTTCTGGATGAGATTTACATTGAATCTAAGAATACGAAAAGATTGTGGCAATGCGAATCCCCATACTACGAAACCTTAATCACATTGCTTGACAATGAGCCCAGAAAAATATTAACACGCCGAGAATCGGAAACCGAACAACCAAACTACTTCATTCGGGATCTTAAAAGAAGAAAACCCAAGCAGTTTACTTCTTTCCCTCACCCATTCCCTCAATTAAAAGATGTTGAAAAGGAGATGGTTAGATACAAGAGAGAGGATGGTGTTGAACTAACTGCTAATCTATACCTACCTGCAAACTACAAAAAGGGTTCGGAGAAACTTCCAGTTTTAATGTGGGCTTACCCACGCGAATACGTTGACCCCAAGCTAGCTGCACAGGTAACAGGGTCGCCATACCGCTTCATTCGTCCATCACGCCTATCTCCAATAATGTGGGTTGCACGCGGTTATGCAGTTCTCGACAGGGTTGGCATGCCAGTGATTGGTCAAGACAGCCTGCTCCCCAATGACACATTTGTTGAGCAGCTGATTGCCAATGCTAAGGCTGCCATTAACTTCCTAGAAGAACAAGGTATTGCAGACTCAAGTCGTATTGCCATTGGGGGACACTCATACGGAGCGTTTATGACGGCAAACTTGCTTGCGCATAGCAACCTCTTTGCAGCGGGCATTGCTCGGAGCGGTGCTTACAACCGAACGCTCACTCCTTTCGGATTTCAAGGGGAAGAACGCACCTACTGGGAAGCCCCTGAAGTTTACCTAAAGATGTCGCCTTTCATGCAGGCTCATAAAATTGAAACGCCAATGCTTCTGATTCATGGCGAGGATGACAATAACAGCGGCACGTATCCAATGCAGAGTGAAAGGATGTACCAGGCAATTAATGGAAACGGAGGAACAGCACGATTAGTAATGCTTCCCTTTGAAAAGCATGGTTACAGGGCACGCCAATCAATCCTGCACCAAACATGGGAAATTGACAGGTGGTTGGAAAAATATTTAAAGTAGTTTTTTTCAACTGCATATCAAAAATCATACTTATCACTAAATTTATTGGACTGATAAGTATGATATATCCATTTAAATGAAATTGTACAGCTTGCAAACTTGCTGTTTATTAAAAAAAGTTAACTTTCGTTTCAAAGTTCCATTTTCTCAAACTTCCAACTAAATTTGAAGTATTGAAAATTATGAAACTTTGAAGCATCTAATTTTAATAGTGATTTTGCTCTCAGTAACAAAGATATCTCTTGGTACACAACCCAAGGACAGCCTCCCGATTATACATTTTCAACTTACCGATGCTACCAATGGTAAACCCGTTTCGTTAGCCCATGTTTACACAAAAAATGATAAGAAGGGCGTAATTACAGATATGCTTGGTTACTTCAAAATTCCTCTGGCAGAAAACGATACGCTAATTATTACTGCTTTGGGTTATCATACAATGCGATTACCTTCATGGGGCCAATTTAGCGCCGATTCTCTATATTACCCCATAAGGCTCACTCCTCGCTCTTACGAGATTAGTGAAGTTAAAATAACCAGATTTGGCTCTTACCAACGCTTCCTCAGAGAGGTTGCATCTATGGAGATAGAAAAAAATGAGACAGAAGAACTTCAAGAGAGGTTAGAAGATTATATCAGAGAGCACATAACGAGGATGGAGCTTACCAATGCACCTCCTCCAGGTGGAGGAATTACTTTTGGTAAAGATTGGCTTGCAAAGCAGCAAGAGTTAATTGAAGAGAAGCAGGCAGAGGATAAAAAATGGAACCTTATTTTAAGAAAATTCTCAGCAAAAACAGTGAATGAACTAACAGGGCTTGAAGGTACCGAGGCTATTAAATTTATGGAATACTGTGATTTTACTGAGCGCTTTCTCCTTTTGGCAAGTGATTATGAAATTCGAAAACGAATAGTTGATAAATTTGAAGAATACAAAGAAAAGAAGCATAAGTAGCAATGAGAATTCCCACAAAAAAAGAGATAGAGAGCGCTTATAAATCAATTAATAAAGTTGCACACCGAACTCCGGTACTTACTTCAAGTTCTGTAAACAAAATTCTGGGGTGCGAAGCATACTTTAAATGTGAAAACTTTCAAAAGGTTGGAGCATTTAAGTTTAGAGGAGCCTACAATGCTGTTTTAAACCTACCCGATAAGCTGGCAAAAAATGGGGTTTGTACACACAGCTCCGGAAATCATGCAGCAGCTCTTGCGCTTGCTGCAAAATTAAGAGGAATACAATCAAATATTGTAATGCCAAGCAATGCTCCCGCCATTAAACGTAAAGCCGTTGAGGGCTATGGGGCAATTATTACTACATGCAAACCAACGCAAGCCGACAGGGAGCAAGCTCTTGAGCAGGTTCAAAAAGAAACGGGAGCTACTTTCATTCACCCTTACAATAATTACGATGTAATTTGCGGACAGGGAACAGCATCTCTCGAGTTACTGCAAGATAATCCTAATCTTGACACCATTCTAACACCCGTTGGTGGAGGCGGATTGTTTTCAGGAACTCTAATTTACACAAAAGAAAGCTTCCCTAATGTTAATGTTTATGCTGGTGAACCCCAAAATGCCGACGATGCGTATAGGTCACTAAAAGAGGGTAAACTCCACCCATCAATTAACCCAGATACAATTGCCGATGGTCTCAGAACCTCTTTAAGCCCCTTAACCTTAAGTATCATTCAAAAGTATGCAGACGGGATAGTTACTGTATCGGAAGATAGCATCATTTTTGCGATGAGACTAATTTGGGAACGCATGAAAATTATTATTGAACCCTCATCAGCCGTACCTATTGCCGCAGTGCTTAAAAATCCTGAACTGTTTAATGGCAAAAAAGTCGGAATAATTCTATCAGGAGGTAATGTTGAACTTAGCAATTTACCATTTAAATCATAAAAGGTTCGTTTTATTGTAGATTTAATTAAATTAACCCCGCATTTATCTCTCTCATATAACCCTTACATCTTCCTAAACTTCAGGTTTTAACAAGCAAAGTCCAAAGAACAACTTTTATTCAACACAAAATTTTCAACCTAATTAAACGTCTATTTAAAAATTTATTCGGATATTGCTTGTTTTAAAATTTGCTTGGCAAGCAGCTGGACTTTTTTAAACATCAATAACTTATTTGCTTATGGCTTGGTTTAATAAAACTGAGGTTAGTAAAAGACCCCCTAAAAAGAGCCTTTGGGTTAAATGCAAAAAATGCCAATCGCACATATACGAAAGCGAGTGGATAGCAAACCTAAATGTTTGCCCCAACTGCAATTTTCATGGAAATATTCCTTCGCCTAAAAGAGTTGAATTACTTTTTGATACAGGTACGTTTAAGGAGCTCTTTTCTAATATTGGCCCTGTTGATACTCTAAATTTTGTTGACCTGAAAGGCAGCTACAAAGAAAAAATTGAAGCCAACAAAAAGAAATCGGGTTTAAACGAAGCCGTAATAACAGGGCACGGTAAAATTAATGGTATTAGAGCAGCAGCAGCAATTATGGACTTCCGATTTTTAGGTGGCAGCTTGGGTAGCGCAACAGGGGAAAAAATTTTGCAGACTGCAAACTATGCTTACGAGCAAAGCATTCCGTACATAGTATTCTCGGAATCGGGTGGCGCGCGGATGCAAGAAGGGGTGCTGTCGTTAATGCAAATGGCAAAAACATGCAATGGCATAGCACGCCTCAACAAAAAGAACATCCCATACATCTCGGTGCTTGCAAACCCTACTACTGGCGGTGTAACTGCCAGCTATGCCATGATGGGTGACATAAATATTGCTGAACCTTTTTCTGTTATAGGATTTGCAGGACGCAGGGTTATTGAGCAAACAATTGGAGAAAAACTCCCCGACGATTTTCAAACAGCAGAGTACCTCTTAGAACACGGTTTTGTTGATTCCATTGTAAATCGTAAAGACCTGAAAACATACATTAGCAACGTGCTTAGCTATTACAATAGGTAGTGCTTTTAATGAAGCATAAAATATTTTTCTATGGCTGATAAAAGGACAAACAATACTACGCATAAAGCGTCACCTCGCCTCTCTGCGTGGGATACGGTTAAAATAAGCAGGCATCAAGACCGACCAATCCTGCAGGATTATATCGATTTGGTGTTTACAAATTTTATCCCTTTACATGGCGACAGGTATTTTGCCGATGACCCTGCAATTGTAGGAGGATTTGCACAAATCAACGGTGAGAAGGTAATGATTATTGGTCATAACAAAGGGAAAAATACCGCTGAGAATGTTGATCGAAATTTTGGAATGGCAAAACCAGAGGGTTACCGAAAAGCGCTAAGATTAATGAAACTTGCAGAGCGTTTTAATATCCCCATTGTAACTATTATTGATACTCCGGGCGCATTCCCTGGTATTGAAGCAGAAGAAAGAGGGCAAGCCGAATCCATAGCCAAAAATCTTACCGAAATGGCAAAAATCGAAGTGCCTATAGTCTGTATTGTAATTGGCGAAGGAGGAAGCGGAGGGGCTCTTGGCATTGGAGTAGGCGATAGGATACTTATGCTCTCCAACGCAATCTATTCTGTTATATCTCCTGAAGGCTGTGCTTCAATACTTTGGCGCGATGCTTCCTATGCCCCCGATGCTGCTGAAGCACTAAACCTTACAGCCGAATCGTTACTTAAACTTGAGGTTATTGATGAAATAGTTCAGGAACCGGGGAAAGGTGCACATACCGACTATAAAAAGATTGCCAAATCAGTAAAAGAGGCAATTTCCAAAAATATAGAATCGCTTAAGAACCTATCAATAGAGAAATTGTTAGATAATAGGTTCAGTAAGTTCTCAAACATGGGAAAATTTTCAACAGAAAGCCATTAAGCTAAAGAAGGGAACGATTGTAGAACTAAAAATTTCGTTTATGAAAGCAAAGAAGAACATCCTACGCATTACAGATACCACGCTCCGCGATGGCCATCAATCGCTCTGGGCTACACGTATGAGAACACAAGACATTATTGACATAATAGATACCATTGACAATGTAGGATACTACTCGCTTGAGGTGTGGGGTGGAGCAACTTTCGATGTGTGCCTAAGATTTCTCTACGAAAATCCTTGGGAAAGACTTCGTTTAATAAAATCGAAAGCGGTAAAAACTCCACTGCAAATGCTACTAAGGGGTCAGAATATTGTTGGATACAAGAATTACCCCGACGATCTGGTTGACAGATTTGTAGGAGCAGCACATGAAAATGGGGTTGACATTTTCAGGGTTTTCGATGCTTTAAACGACACCAGAAACCTTGAGGCCGCCATTAAAGCGGTTAAAAAGTATGGTGCACATGCACAAGGAACTCTTTCATATACCATAAGCCCGGTTCATACCATTGAGAACTATGTTAAGCTTGCTAAGGAACAGGTTGAACTAGGTATTGATTCCCTCTGCATAAAAGATATGGCAGGACTTCTTTCCCCCGTAATGGCAGAAAATCTGGTTACCGCCTTAACAAAAGAATTTGAAGTTCCCATCCAGCTTCATTGTCATTCAACCAGCGGCATGGCCATATCAGCATACTATGATGGTGTTAAAGCAGGAGCGGGAGCCATCGACTGTGCTATCTCAGCAATGGCTGGATTCTCATCACAGCCCCCAGCCGAAACGATGGTAGCAATGTTCAACGAAACCGATTTTGAAGTAAACCTTGATATTGAATCGCTTCGCAAGGTAAATAAGTATTTTACAGAGCTAAGCCCGAAAAGAAGTAAAGGGAGAGGGCACGAGCCAGCAATTGACTCCGAGATATTAGTACACCAAATACCTGGCGGAATGATTTCAAATTTCCGCTCTCAGCTAGAGCAGCAAGATGCCCTAGAGAAACTTCCTGAGGCACTTGAGGAAGTGTCAAAAGTTCGCAAAGACCTGGGTTATCCACCGCTTGTAACACCAACAAGTCAAATTGTAGGTACACAGGCTGTTATGAATGTTCTTACGGGCGATAGATACAAAATGGTTCCCCAAGAAGTGAAGAATTATGCCAAGGGAATGTATGGGCGCTCCCCCGCTCCCATCGATTCAAAAATTCTAAAAAAAATTCTTGGTGATGAGAAGCCAATAAACCACAGGCCTGCCGATGACCTTAAGCCCATTTTACCAACAGCAACAAGAAACATAAAAAATCCGGAGTTAATTCAAGATGAAGAAGATATCCTCTCCTTCTGCCTATTTCCTGATGTTGCCACGGAGTTTTTTAAATGGCGAGCCATACCTGAAGATAAGCGCCCAAAAAGTCCGGTAGAAATTGAATCGGAGGAGATAGCCTATAATAACAATGGAGTAACAAAAGAGAAAAACAATAAACCTTCTGCCCCATTACTAAATGCCGAAGACTATTCAGGGTTAAATGAAATTATTGAGAAGGCATCGAGGCTAAACCTCAACGAGCTGATTATAAGAAAAGGAGAGTTTAATTTAGCTCTACGCTCAGGCAATGGGAAGGGAAATGCCAGCGAGGAGTTTAGCTTTTCCACCTCACAAACCAAAAGCGCTGACGAGGCTGTGGAGGTTGCCGTTAAGGAAACCGAAAAACCAAAAGTTGGCGAAGTTGGCACTGAAACTATAGATGCCATAATGGCTGGCACTTTTTATCGCGCAGCATCAGAAAATGTACCTCCATTTGTAGAGGTGGGGTCTGTTGTTGAAACTGGCGATACAGTTTGCATCCTTGAAGCCATGAAGCTCTTCAATGAAATTCAATCGCCAATAAAATGCAGAATTGTTAAAATTCTGGTGGAGAATGGAGCCAAAATTAGTAAAGGACAGCCAATTATGGCAGTAGAAAGAATGTAAACTTACTCTTTTATTTATTTTACAAAAGGAAGTATCGCAACGAGTACTCTTTGTTCTACAGTTATATCCAACGCCAAACTAAGGTTTTACGAAAAAGCCTTTAAGTTAGGGCAACCTCTATAGAACAGATGGTGCGCTGGGCATCAAATTATTGGGCGTTGTTAAAATGGCTTGGGATAGCTGCTCAATCAGCATATTCTTATTCTTACTCAGCGTACCCTCCAGAACAAGATTATTTGAAACATGGTTGCTTCGAAATATCGTATTTTCCACCTCCACATGTTCTAAGAAAAGTTTTAACTCCTCCAAAAGTTCTACTACGGTTTGCTGCTGGTATTCTCCTTTAAACCTTCTATCAAAATGATTTTGCCCAAACGGCAAGCTTAGGGTGAGTGTTGAAAGAAACTTTGGACTTATTCGATTAATAATATCAGCAGAATTCAAGGCATGTTGCCTGCTAAAATGCTTCCCTCCCAGTCCATTAATTATCATTATTGAAGTATCAATTCCGGCATTTTGGGCTTTAGATACCCCTTCCACCGTTGAGTTAAAGGTTTCACCTTTATTAATGAGTTTTAGAAGCTCATCATCGCCGCTCTCAATACCAACATAAAGTAGTTTCAATCCAGATTCGCTTAGCTCCTTTAGTTCACTTTCACTTTTGCTAAGAATATTTTTAGGTAAAGCGTAGGATGATATTCGCTGAAGCTTTCCAAATTGATGGTTAATTTCATTAACAATCTCCATTAACCTATTTGCCGACAGCACAAACGCATCACCATCGGCTAAAAAAACCTTCCGGACCCTGCCTCCAAAAACCCTCCCAAGTTGCTCAATTTCTGGCTTTAACTCAGAAAGAGGCCGAGCCTTAAACAGTTTTGACGTGTACATTTCACAGAAGGCACATTTATTCCATGAGCATCCAATGGTAGCCTGCACTATTGCTGATAACGCTTCAGCTGGCGGGCGAAATACTGGCTCGTTGTAATTAATTGGGCTAAAAATCATAATAATACTTTGTGCTCACAAAAGTAGCGTTTTCATTTAAGGCGAAAAAACCACTGAAGTCTGTTCATTTTTAAACAACAGTGTTCATTTACGAACATTCATTCTCCTATTTTAATTTATAATTAATCATCGTACAACTAATAAACACCTAATTATACGCCTCTTACAAATGGTGGCACCATAGCTGAATAATCCAAAAAAAAACAGATTCGCTATTGTCACCATAACAAATTATTGTGATTTTTTGAAACTGCTTGCGGTTGGTGAATACAATATAATGAGAATAAATAAACAACTTGAGTAGATTTTTATTTTGCTCATTTTCAATAAAAAATAAAAGGATGAAAAAAATACTTTTGGCCAGCCGTTTAATATTTAAAAAGAAAGGGTTTGCTTTTATTAATATTCTTGGTCTGGCGCTTGGAATAACGGCCTGCCTCCTAATTACACTTTATGTAAAGTACCATAAATCGTACGACCTGCAAGCACCTTACCCCGAACGCACCTACAGGGTAACCTATCAACGCTGGGTTGAGGGTGGCGACAGGGTTGAGTTCGCCTCGGCAAGCCCAACAATAGGGCCTGCTGTGAAAGAACGTTTCCCTGAAGTTGAAAAATTTGCGCGCGCATTTAAACAGGGTGGTGTTTTTACGTATCAGGATCAGGTATTTGAAGAGGAAATGGCGTTCTACGGGGAGTCCAACCTATTTGATATTTTAGGTTTTGA
>JBKHAH010000146.1:0-4064 GCA_046542995.1 Bacteroidales bacterium | reverse complement strand
CATGCTATTTTGCTGGTTTTTAGTGTTATTATTGATTTTTGTCATGTACTAAAAATTATATTATAAAACTTTTTAAAAATAAGAAGGGCTATAAAGTTACCTAATTTTCCTACCCATTGTCAATACTTACCTCAAATAAAAAAGAGGCGCACTTACTATATTTACGCCTCTTTTGATTATTTACACGTTATACTTATGCCTCTACTTTAGCTAGCTCCACTTTCTGAGCAACCACCTCGGTAATATACCTGTCCTTGCCCTCCTTATCTGAGTACTTACGGGTATTAATCTTGCCGTTTACGCTAACCAGCGCACCCTTCTTCAAGTCATCGCGTAATGACTCATCCATTTTTGTTCGCCAGTGGGCAACGTTATGCCAAGTTGTGTTGGTTATCCATTCGCCATTAGAGTTTTTGTAGCTCTCGTTTGTAGCCATACGTAAAGAGATTAGCGTACGTCCGCTGTCGAATGTGCGCACCTCTGCATCCTGTCCAAGAAATCCTTGTAGTTGTACTTTGTTCATTGTAGTTTCCATGATTGAAATTTTTTAGTTGATTAAACGAATAATTTGTTGATGCAAAGTAACCACCACCAAAACAGCCGATTCGGTTAATAAATGGCTACAGTCGGTTAATATTCGTTTGTTGTCGTTTACTGTCGTCTTTCGAACTGTTTATTTGACATTTACCCTTTATAAGGAAACCATGAGTTATTTAAAAAAAATTGTATATTTGAATTGTTTATCATCAAAATCGGCAAAAATCAACAAAATGAAAAAGAAAATTATAATTATCACAGCCCTATTTATTGGATTAGCCGTATTTGTGTCGGCCTGCAAGCTATTCCTAAAAAAACCAGAGCTAGAAGTGGAACTCACAATTGAGCTGTCTGCCGATTATATCATCACCTCATTGGCAAAAGACAAGAACCATCCATTGCTAGCAAACACCATTGCTTTAGCTAATGAATACAAGAGCAACCAATCAGAGTCGTACATTAAGCTTTTTGGAAAGGCCTTTGAGAAAGCCAACCCCGACAAGTCATTAGCAGAACTGCTGCGCATTGCAGGTTTAACTGAAAACGCTAGCAACCAAGAAATAATAGAGGCACTTCAGGAAGAACTAAATTACAGAGTTGAAGAAACCATAGGTATTCTTGAAAAAAGAATTGACCGATTTGGGCTACGGAATCAAAACATCCAACAAATTAGCAATACCGAAAGAATTCTTATCGAACTGCCTAAGATAGATAATATCGAAAGAGTAAAAGAGCTTATACAAACAAGGGCGCTGTTAGGTTTCTGGGAGACATACGATAATCAAGAAATCTTTCAATACATAGAAGAGGTTAACGAGCAGCTTAAAGTTTTGCTGACAAATGGTGAAATATACCTAAACGGAGAGCCATTTCAACCAGCAAGCTATGTCATGGACACAACCAGCTTGGTAGAGGCTGAATGGTCGCAGAAGTTCCCGCTATTTTCTGTTTTAACTCCCCGTGTTAATCAGCAAGGGCAACTAGTACCCGGCCCCTGCATTGGCAATGCATTTAAAAAAGACACCTCAACAGTTGCTAGCCTTTTCCGTTTGCCACAAATAAAAAAATTACTGCCAGATAATTTGAAACTGGCATGGACCGCTAAGCCTGCTCCGTGGGATGCAACCAATAGAATACACGAACTTATTGCTCTAAGGGTAAACAACAAGACCTGCACCCCTCCCCTAGATGGCACCTATATTACCAAGGCACTTACAGAAACCGATTCGCAGGGTGAAGCATACATTACCATTACAAAAAATGCCGAGGGTGCAAAAAAATGGCAGCGGCTAACTGCCAATAATATTGGTCGTTCCATTGCTATTACCCTCGATAATCGGGTTTACTCCTACCCGCAGGTTAATGCAGAAATAACAGGCGGACGCTCGTCAATTTCAGGCGATTTTAACATACAGGAAGCAGAAGATTTAGCTAACATATTAGAAGCAAAACCACTTCCTGCGCCAGTAAGTATTATTAACATTAGCAACAAGAATAACTCTTTGGAGCAAAATTGATAATGCATGTTTAAATCAACCCGAAAACCAGCCGTGGCTGGTTTGTTCTATCCTGAAAACCGGGAAGACCTAACGCTGTTAATAAAGCAGATTGATAATTCTGTTAATAAAAATAGCAACACAAACCTTTGGGATAATCAGATCATTGGCGGGGTGCTTCCCCATGCAGGCTACATATACTCCGCTCACCATGCAATCCCATTCTTTCATGCGGTTAGTAATAGTGCGCAAGATATTGATACAGTAATCATCCTAAACCCAAACCATCAGGGAATAGGGCCAGATGTTGCCTTGGACAACCATGATAACTGGGAAACACCCCTTGGAATTGCAGCACTTGATAAAGACTTTTACAAAATACTAAACTTGCCAGTATCAGCTGAAGCACATCAGGAGGAGCATTCAGCTGAAGTAATGATTCCGCTTATTCAGTATTACCTTGGAGAAAATATCAGAATATTACCCATTAGCATTAAAAATCAAACCTACGATACGGCAAAACAACTGGGGAAAAACCTTGGTAACGCAACTAACAAGCTGGATAAAAGAGTTCTAATAATCGCATCAAGCGATTTTTCGCACTTTGAATCACCCAGCGAAGGATATCGCCTTGACAGCATGGTACTTGAAAAAATTTTAAAGATGGATGCTAAGGGTGTTTACCAAACCATTACTAATAACGGTATTAGCGTTTGCGGCTACGGGCCTATTATGGCCCTAATGGAATACGCCAAATTGCAATATGCTAATTATCAACTAAATATATTAAGCCGGGGTCATTCGGGTGATGTTTCGCCTTCTTCAACTGTAGTTGATTATATCTCTATTATTTTTCAATGTCGTAATAAATAAACTACCATTATAAAAACAATAAAAATAATTATAACCCTAAAAACCAATACCTATGGAGAATATTAACGAAATTCTTGAATTTATTAAACTAGTGGTAGTTACTACAGTGAGCCAGCTAATATGGTTACTCGGATTGCTTTTTATTTTTGGCTTAATCCTCTACATCTTCTCACGCTTCACACGAATCACTTATGTTAAGTCGGCCGGACAAAAGCTTGACATACTTTTTACAGGATGGATTGGTACACCTGTGCACGAACTAGGCCATGCAATTTTCTGCATACTATTTAGGCACAAAATAACTGAGATAAAGCTCTACGCTCCCAACGCAGAAGATGGAGCCATAGGTTATGTAAACCATTCGTACAACCCAAACAGCACCTACCAAAAAATTGGCAACTTCTTTATTGGCATTGGGCCAATTATTTTTGGCGCACTGGTGCTTTATGCTACCTTCTTTTACCTTGTACCTAACATGAGCCAAATATTCGCCAGCATTGAAGCACAAAGCCAAACGCTAGTTGACGGTGTTAGAGGAAACTATTCCGAGGCAATAGCTGCTGTTTGGGCAACCACTCAAACAACCCTGAAAGGCCTACTTAGAGCAGAGAACTTTGCTGATTATAAGTTCTGGATTTTCCTGTATCTTGCCATTTGCATTTCATCGCACATGCAGCTAAGCCCACCAGATATTAAGGGAGCAAAGGGTGGTTTAATTTCTCTGGTTGTATTTTTCCTTGTACTCAATCTAATAATTCTTGGACTTGAAGCAACAGGCATAAACAGCCACTTTGGCGACTGGTGGAATTACGTGAAACTAGAAAGCTACTCGGCTAGTATTAACAAGTGGGTGGGAATGTTTGGCGCCCTATTTGTTTTTGCTTCAATTATTTCAGGTCTAAATTTTGCGGTTAGCTACGTTGTACTGTCAATTTACAACCTAATTAAGGGTAGGGGCCTAATAAATCCGGCTTGGTAAAAGGAAAGATGAAAGTTTTTGAAGGTTGGAGGTATGTTTTTATTGGTGGTAATGACAGACACAACCTACATTTGATAAATGATAAAATATGAAAAAGACAGGATTATTACTAATTGGATTGACAATTGCTATTTTGACAAATGGACAAACAATGAAAATTCAAGGTGGCACGTCAATTT
>JBKHAH010000055.1:0-21614 GCA_046542995.1 Bacteroidales bacterium | reverse complement strand
GGAGGGCGACTGGACCTGGTGTAAACTTGAAATTACAGAGATAAAGTACAATAATAAAAAATAGAAGCCAAAAAAGATGTCTCTTTTCCCCAATTTTATCCCACAGACCGATTTTTTTCGTGTTAATGACTTGTTGTAAAAAATGATTAGAAAAACAATGATCGTTTAAATAGCAATACCTCCGAATTATATTGCTGTATAATCAACTTCAAACAAAAAGAAAATGGGACGCCTACAAACACGTGGGCACCCCAGATAGGTTTGCTTTTGTTGAATGGTTATGGTCGTTTAGGCATTTTGTATCTCAAATTTCTCCTCGTACCAATCAGCTGGCTTTTTAAAAGGAAGCATAAATGAGTTAGAATAGTTGAAGATAAAATTTATTACTCCTAAAAAAGCAGCAATAAAACCCAGAAAAAGAGCCGCTACAAGTAGCAAAACAAGACCTATTAATCCCATTGCACCTTCTGTTTCCCAATCGCGTTGGTAAGGTCCTCCATTTGTGCTAACATAGTACTTGGTTCCATCGCCTAGGGCCAAGGCAGTCATAATACCTCCAATCATTCCTCCTCCAAGTTGTGCAAATCTAAACCTTCTTTTTTCCAAAGCATACATTGGAGTGCGGCTCGATAAGATATAGAAGACAAGACCAAGGGCGTGAATAAAAATAAATGAAGTAATACCACCAGTTAATACCATCAGAACACCCACCCCAATACCTGCACCAATTATCCACTTGGAGCCAGTGAAAACTCTTTTTGTTCGGATCTTGTAAATTTCAGCAAACTCTTCTACCCGACGAATCAGTTCAGGATCCGTAGGTTTCAAGTTCTTGTTTATATAGTCAAGTCCATTCTTCATAAACTTGGCCTGCTTCCCTTTGGTTATGGTAATCATCTCCTCGCCATTCTCGTTGGTAAATGCGGTTAGCTTGTTCTCAATTGCGATAAGAATTTCATTGGCTCGTTGATTTTTAGTTTCCTCGTCTAAGCCTTCAGGATTTTGAGCACTTTCGTCATTATCTTCAGCTGGCGAGTACAGTTTCGTTTTGTAATTAGTGTAAATAACAATGGGAAGAAGTATGAATACTCCAACTAGGTAGCCTGCAGTAATAATTACCTGAAACCAGTCAATGCCACCACCAGAACTTGAAGCAGCACCGGTTGAGTCATTAGCATAAAGGACAGATGTGAAGAGTATCACAAGAACGGATGCTAATATTTTTTTTAAACTCATAATGAAATTTTTTTAGTTGTTAATAAAAGTTGAAATGATATTGTTAGTTAACTTATCTCTTTTTGTTAATATTTTGTTGCATTATGCTGTCAAGACAGAATAGAAAGTTTTAGTAGTAAAATATTCAATATTTCATTAATGATTCTGGAATTATCAAAGATACTTAATACATTTTTGGGAAATTGAAGTAAATTAACTGTTTTTGATGAAGGGTGCTTTAAGGTGGATTAATTGCCCCTCTTGGAATTCAATCGAATAAATTGATATTGGCACAACTTCTTATAAAAATTGTTACAATTGCAAATTGATCTTTATACCCAGTTAGAACTAGCTGCATCAGGCACAGGCAGAATTATTGATTACCCGAAATTTGCTCACATAAACTACTCTGACCATGTACCCTCGATAAAACTTCAACTACAAACACTTTTCACTGTACTTTCACTAATGTCATGTCAATGCTACTGTATCGGTTAAGTCGTAGGTATTTTTTCTCAGAGCAAAAAAGAAAATCTTTACATAGCCTTAGCTACGTGAAGATTTTATTTTGCAGATATGAGGGAAAAGAACAAGACTTGGGCTGGCTAAAGTAGCGTTGACATGACACTAGGTAACTATTGATAGGAAAATACGTATATATAAAATTAGAGAATTGAAAAGATGGAACGTTTTAAAAACAAACAATAACTTCTATCTATATACTCCCAAAAATATCCTAACAATATGAGATGGTGCTATATGAAATACAGCTTAGCAATTAAAATTCTACTGCTAGGGCTAGCCTGCTGTTGGTATTGTTCGCTCGCTGCACACCCACATAATCCAGACTCCGTAGTATACGCCATATCAAAAATAACCATTGCCTCTGAACCCGATTATCCGCCCTATTGTATAGTTGACCAGAACGGAAATGCCGATGGGTTTTCAATTGATCTGTTTAATGCAGCAGCAGATGCAGTTGGTATTGAGGTAAACATAAGAATTGGGGTATGGGATAAAATTAAACAGGACCTGGCCAAAGGTGAAATTGATGCGCTGCCACTTGTTGGGAGAACCCCCGAGCGGGAAGGTTTGTATGATTTCACCATGCCATACCTTCGTCTTCATGGCGCCATTTTTATAAGAAAAGACACAAAGGGTATTGAAACCATTGATGACCTCAACAGTAAAACCATTGCCGTTATGAGAGGTGATAATGCTGAGGAGTACATTAGGAGGAACAGCTTATCGCAGAATATTATCACCACCCACACTTTTGAGGAAGCATTCAGGCTGCTTGAAGCGGGCAATGCCGATGCTGTTATTACCCAAAGGATAACCGGACTGGAGCTTCTTAAAACCATGGGCATAAAAAGCATAGTTCCGCTTGAAGCACCCCTACATGACTTCCGACAGGATTTCTGCTTTGCCGTGCAAAAAGGGAACACGGAGTTGCTATCGCGCCTTAACGAGGGACTGTCCATTGTTATTGCCAACAATACTTTTAATGAGATTCACCACAAATGGTTTGGTCCTCAGATAAAGGAAAGATTCTCGTTAAAAGATATTATTCGCTTAGGTTTAACCATACTGATACCTCTAGTCATCATTCTATCAATATTCACAATTATCTTCCTCCGTAGAGCCGTAAAAAGCAGAACCAAAAGTTTAGAATTAGAAATTGTGAAGCACAAAGAAACCTACCAAACGCTGCTTAATCAGCAGCAGTTGCTGGAAAAAATGGAAAAAACGGCAAAAATTGGTGGATGGGAGTATGAAATTAAACCTGATATTATTAAATGGACCAAAGGTGTTTATGAAATTTACGGCTTATCGCCCGAGAAATTCAACCCTCAAAACGATGATGAAGCTATTCAGTTTTACGACCCTGAAAGTAGAGACGTTCTTGAAACAGCTTTCTCAGAACTAATTAAAACCGGAACTCCTTATAACCTGGAACTGCCCTTTACCGCTGCCAATGGTGAAAAAAAATGGGTATGGACCAGCGGTCAGGCAGAAATGCAAAACGGGAGCATACTTCGTATCTACGGAATTGTTATGGACATCACAAAAAACAAACTGGCCGAACTGTCCATTGCTGAAAGCGGAAACAAGATAAAAGAGATTTTTAACTCAACCAACGAGGCCATTTTTATTCACGATGCCCTAACTGGCAAAATAAACGATATAAACCAACGAACGGTTGAACTATACGGATACAACAGTAAGGACGAAATAATTCATGGCAATGTTGGAAACATTAGCGTAAATAAAGAACCCTACACCCAAAGCAAAGCCGAGGAGTATTTGCAGAAAGCCACTACAGATGGACCGCAATCGTTCGATTGGCTTGCCAAGAGGAAGAGTGGAGAAACTTTCTGGGCGGAAATTTCCCTTCGTTACTTTCAATGGAGCAATCAGGAAATGGTAATTGCAGTTGTTAGGGATGTAACTGAAAGGAGAAAAGCCCAAAACCAGCTGCTTGCTCTTAAAAACCAACTGGAGATAAGGGTTGAAGAGCGCACCAAGGAGCTGGACGATCAGGTTAATAAGCTTAATAAAAGCCAAAAAGCCATGCTCTATATGATTGAGGACCTGAATACAATGACAGCCGATTTAAAAGCCGAACGAAGAAAACTTGAAATATCAAACAAGGAGCTTGAGGCTTTCTCCTACTCCGTATCACACGATTTACGAGCACCACTCAGAGCCATTGACGGCTTTAGCCGAATTATACTTGAAGATTACTCTAACAACCTTGATAATGAAGGACAAAGGATGCTAGGTGTAGTTCGCGAGAATGTTCAGAGAATGGATAAGCTCATCACAGATCTGCTTTCCCTTTCGCGAACAACCAGAACCGAGATGAATTTTAGCAGGATAGATATGACCGGAATGGCTAACTCCATATTTCACGAAGTAATGGGTAATGAGAATGTCAATAACGTATCAATTAAAATAAATCCCATGCCCCAAGCTTATGCAGACACTTCTCTTATCAGGCAAGTATGGTATAACCTAATTGGCAACGCAATTAAATACTCAAAACCTAAGGGGAATATTACTATTGAAATATCTGCTACGGAGGATGATGTAACCAATACGTACTGCATAAAGGATAACGGGGTAGGGTTTAACCCCGCTTATAAGCATAAAATCTTCGATACCTTCCAAAGGCTTCATAAGTCAGATTTATATGAGGGTACAGGAGTTGGATTATCCATTGTGCAAAGAATTATTGCACGACACGGAGGCAAAGTGTGGGCCGATAGCGTTGAGAATGAAGGAGCAACATTCTGCTTCTCACTTCCCAAGCAAAACCTAAAGGAGAATACTCAAAATTCAGAATAAGTAAAAAGAAAAGAACTATATAAACATACAGTAGTGTCCGGAGAAAATTCACAATAATTAGTTAATGCATTGATTTTGTTACGTCCCTTAGGGACTTTGATTTAAGGGGGGCTTTTTCTTTACCGAGATTTTGTTTAACGAAACTGTCCCGTAGGGACGACATATTTTTTCCCCAGACAATAGTGATAAACATATTAATCAATATGCATTAATTAAACAAAATAAATATCCTTTTAATAAATTTATGCTTTTTAAGTCGTACCTTAGCATAAACCCGGAAAAATGGACGAAGTAGAAATTTTACTTGTTGAGGACAATGCAGCCGATGTAGAGCTGGCTTTGAGAGCCTTAAAAAAGAACAAAATAGCCAATAAGGTAGAGGTTGTTAACGATGGCGAGGAGGCTCTAAACTTTATTTATGCCCGTGGACAATATAAGGATAGAGCTGGTGCCAGGCTACCTAAGGTTATCCTGCTCGACCTAAAGCTACCAAAAGTTAACGGGCTGGAAGTTCTCACAGAAATAAAAAGCAACCCAAAAACCAAAATGGTTCCCGTTGTTGTGCTTACATCATCAAAAGAGGAAAGCGATATTGTTGAGAGCTATAAATTAGGAGTTAATAGCTACATTGTAAAACCTGTTGATTTTGATAAGTTTCTCCTTTCTGTTAAAGAAATTGGAATGTACTGGCTGCTTATTAATCAGCCCTCAAACCTATAGGCTAAAATACAAATACTAACAAACAAGAAAATACGTACAGTTTTTTTTCAATTTTAACTCTAAACCTTATTGACCTTAAAATGCAACTAGGCAACATGGCAATAAAATTGGAACATATACGAATACTTTTTATTGAGGATTTAGAATCGGACTATGAGTTGGCCGTGCATATCCTTAAAAAGGATGGGTTAGACTTCTCTTCCCAAAGGGTGGAAACAGCCGAAGAAATGCTTAGCGCGCTGAAAGAGTTCAAGCCAAATATTATTATCTCAGATTACTCCATGCCTCTGTTTAACGGTATGGAGGCTTTATCTATCTCTAAAGAACATGCTCCCGACACTCCTTTCGTAATGCTTACCGGCTCAATAAACGAGGAAACCGCTGTGGAGTGCATGAAAGCAGGCGCTAGCGATTATGTTATAAAGGAACGCATTAAGCGCTTGCCATTTGCTGTAAAAGAAACCCTAAACCATGCAAGTTTACAAATTTCAAAAAGACAGGCAGAAAGAGCTCTAATAAAAAGTGAGGAACGGTTCCGTAAGCTTGCCGAGAATGCACAGGACTTAATTTACCGCTTTGAGTTTACTCCAAGTAAAAAGTTTATATACGTTAGCCCCTCAGCATCAAAAATAACTGGATACACACCCAAAGAGCATTATAATGATTCTGAACTCTGGTTCAAGCTGGTTCATCCTGACGATTTACATATTGTAAAACCAATTATTGAAGGTAAATCTACCGATAGTTCCAATATTATTGTAAGATGGATTAAAAAGAACGGCCAACTTATATGGACAGAGCAAAGAAACACATTAATACTAGGCGAAAAAAGTAAACCAATTGCCATTGAAGGGGTTATACGCGACATTACAGAACGAAAGCAAGCAGAGGCTGCGCTAAAAGAGGTGCAGCAAATGGCGCAAGCTACGCTCAATTCAATTGGAGCCAATATTTGCGTTGTTAATGAAACTGGTGAAATTGTTTCAATTAATAAATCATGGGAGGAGTTTGCTCAGCAAAATAGTGCAGTATGGAACAAGGTTTGCCTGGGGGCAAATTACTTTGAAGCCTGCGAAATGGCTACCGAACCCGATAAGCAGCAAGCGGCTGAATTTCTTGACGGTATTAAGCAGGTGCTACAGGGTAAAAACAGTTCCTTTTTAATGGAGTACCAATGCCATTCACCTGTTGAAAAACGCTGGTTTATTGCAAGAGTTACACCATTTGAATCTCATCAGAACCTTGTGGTGGTAGCCCACGAGAATATAACGCAGCAAAAAATGGCTGAGTTCTCTGTTCGCGAAAGCGAAGAACGCTACAGCACATTCCTTAACTCTACCACGGACATCGCCTATTTAAAGGATAAGAACTCTCGCTATATACTGGTTAACAAGTCAGGACAAGATTTTTTCAGAAAACCTTTAGACGAGATAATTGGCAAAACAGATTACGAACTCATGAATCATGAGCTTGCCCACCGCAACTCTCTCTCAGACAAGCAGAGCCTTGAGCAGAATAGGCTCCTGATTACAACAGAAACATACTATAATAGGATATACGAATTCCGCAAGTTTCCCATTACGCTTAAAAATAAGGAAATTGGCATTGGGTGTTTTATTCGTGACGTTACTGATATTCATCAGGCTCAGCAAAAAATTCATGAGTCGGAGAAGAAGTACCGTAATCTGGTTGAGAATGCACTGGTTGGGGTTTATACAACCAATGTAAAGGGCGAATTCTTGTTCGTTAACACTGCGCTTTGTGAAATACTCGAGTTCGATAACCCTGAGGAGATGTTTAGAATGAACGCCAACTCCCTTTATAAAGTAGAAAAAGATAGGGAAGAAATACTTACAACATTAAAGGTTAAGGATAGGCTGAATAATCATGAAGTGGTAATGGTTACCGCCAAAGGGAACATGAAAACCATACTACTGAGTGCATACATGGATAAAAATACAATTTCGGGTATGATGCTGGACATAACCGAAAGGAAAAAGGCCATGCAGGAGATAGTTACTCAGAACTATGAGATTGAAAAAAAGAATGAGGAGTATATGGTGCTAAATGAGGAGCTGCTAAATGCCAAGAGAAAAGCAGAAAAAAGCGATCAGCTTAAGACGGCATTCCTTCAGAATCTTTCGCACGAGATACGCACGCCCATGAATGGGATAGTTGGCTTTACCCAGCTCCTAAAGGAAGGTACAAACAGCATTGAAAGCAAACAGCAATATCTTGAGATGATTGAGGAGTCAGGAGATAGGCTTATGAACCTTATTGGCGACCTTGTGGATATCTCAAAAATTGAAACAGGGCAAATCTCTGTTAATCTTAAAGAGTTTGATGTTAATGCGCTGGTTGAAGAGCTTTATGCTTTACATAAAAAATTAGCAGAGGACAAGGACATTACATTAAATTTGATAGATACTGGGAATGAGGACGAAATGCTAATTACTACCGATAAAACAAAACTCTACCAAATACTTTCCAAACTACTAAGCAATGCGCTAAAATTCACCCAAAAGGGAGAGGTTTCTTTTGGTTACTCAACAATAAACAACCAAATTGAATTCTTTGTAAAGGACACTGGCATTGGGATAAAGCCAGAAATTCAGGATGAAATATTTGAACTTTTCCGTCAGGGCGACACCTCCATCTCTCGCGGCTACGAAGGAGTTGGGTTGGGTCTTTCAATAACAAAATCGTTCGTTGAGACGCTTGGAGGGAATATTTGGGTTGAAAGCGAACCGAATAAGGGGGCAACCTTCCGCTTTACACTACCTATAAGCAATAAGAATACTGACACCCCAACAGAGAAGGAGGCCTTGTCGTTACAACCTTTCAACATGAATTTAAAAGCACTGGTGGTTGAGGACGACTCTGTTAGCAGGCTACTTATTGAGGAAATTCTTAAAGAATGCAGTATAGATGCCGTCATGGCCACCAATGGTAATCAAGCCATTGAGGTTATTAAAAACAATTCCAACAGTATCGATTTTGTGCTTATGGATCTGAAAATGCCCATACTAAACGGGTACCAAGCTACCGAAAGAATCAGAGAGCTTGGTTTTACAAAGCCCATAATTGCACAAACCGCATACGCCTCACCCGATGATAAAGAACGAGTGCTAAGTAGCGGGTTCGATGCTTTTTTAACAAAGCCACTAAATGCAAACACGCTTGTGGGAACCATTAAAGAATTACTTAGTAACAACCAGTAGGTACTTTTAAACAATCCCGATTAAAAGACACTGGTTTTCAATACTATTAAACTCAACGAATTAGATTAAGTTATGGCAAACAATGACGAAATATCCTCTAAAAACCTAAAGGTACTGGTTGTTGAAGACGATGTAGTTGGCCGAATGCTACTAAACGAGATTCTTAAAGATTTTTGCACCTCTGTTACTTTTGCCCGCAACGGTAAAGAGGGGGTAGAAATGGTGGCAGCCGACCCAACATTCAGCTTCATTTTAATGGATCTGAAAATGCCAGTTATGAATGGTTATGTAGCTACTAAAGAAATCCGAAAGCTAGGCTACTCAAAACCAATAATTGCACAAACCGCCTACGCTACAGAAGAGGATATTGAAAAAATTGAGGAGGCAAATTTTGATGGATACCTAGCCAAACCTATTAAGAAAAACACTCTTTTAGATGTTCTCAAAAAGCATTTATAAGTTTCAAACCAATAATTATGAGAGAAAATGGCAGAACAGAATCAATTACAAGCAGTTTTCTACATGGGGTTGGCTTTGACCTGAGAACATTACTTAACGGTTTTGCAGGCCCATTGCAATTAATGAAATTCAAGATTGACGATCCTGATTTAGCCGAGGTTTTCAGAATGTTCGATTCTTCTCTTGCCAGACTAGAACGACTTGCTGTGCGCTCATCAATCTTATCAGATTTTGAAGACAATAACCCAATAGATTTGGATACAGAACCCATCAACATTGTTGATATTGCAAAGTTCTCTGCACTTGAAATGCAGTCCCTTGCTGAACTTGAGAACATTAGTTTAAATTTCCCTAACAAAACGCCTGAAATAAGTATCAATGGGAACCATGATCTTTTGCTTCAGGTTTTTCAAGTTTTTTTTGAAATGGTAATATCTCTTTCTACTGAGAATACTACTATTATAATTGAATTTACCGAACAGGAAACTGAAGTATTATGTAATATTACATCCCCTACTGCTACTCTTCCTGTGGAACTTAACATTGAAGATGATTCCAGATTGCCAGAGGATTCGCTCTCGTGGGATATTCTGCTTGCAAAAAGGATTCTTGTGTTGCAGAATGCCAATATTAAAGTTGTAGAAAACAAGGGCGAATACAATAAACTTGAGATACTTTTTAAAAGGTAACCGGGTATGAGCGAATCAATGTTAATATCCTTCCTGAAAATGCTCGCTGGTTTTTCGCTTTACAGCAAAAATCAACCTATAAAACTTATTCGGAAGTATTTGGCTGGATACATTGAGCAAAATATTGGAAGAAAACTTGTTAAGGCAAAGCTTAAAGAATTTGACCACTTTTATCATGAGATTCAAGAATCTCATGACATTGAAAATCGTTTGCAGAAAATTTGCAAAAGCATCACCATTGAGTACTCTCAACAACAAAGATTTTTGCTGCTAATATATTTACTTAACTTTTTTACCTTTAGTCAAAATTCGATTTCCACACACAATGCAAACAATGATATTCTTGACAAGCTTGCACTTTGGCTTAAGCTTAACCAGCATGATTTTATTAACTGCAAGCACTTTGCTCTTGGCAAACTACACGCTATCCCTCAGAAACAAAACCTGCTTATTGCCGCTGCGCAAAACCCTAATCTCAACGGCATTCAACACCTTGAAAGCAAAGTGATAAAAGGGTACCTTTCTTTCCTATACATAAAAAGCGCTAACCTTTTAATATTAAACTACAACGGAACATCCGGTCTCACCCTAAGCGGTAAGCCCATATATTCTAAAAACATCTATATCTTCCCAAGCGGACAATTAATTTCAGCAAAGGGCATAAATCCCATATACTACGGAGATGTAATGAGGGCCCTTCTTGATATTAACGAAAAAGAAATTGTAAACCTTACTGCAGAGGATATTACGTATAGATACCCTGGAAGCGAGCAGGGGATAAAAAATCTTAACTTCGCTGGCAGAAGCGGTGAAATACATGGCATTCTTGGAGGTAGCGGAGTGGGAAAATCAACTCTACTAAAACTTCTTTGCGGGACTCTTGAGCCTCAAAAAGGTAGAGTACTCGTTAATGGTAATAACCTGCATAAAAACCTAAATAAATACAAAGGCACAATTGGGGTTCTTCAACAAGAAGAGTGCTTAGTTGAGGAGCTTACCGTTTTTGAAAACCTTTACTTTAGTGCGCGAGCCTCTATGGCGAACATCACCAATGAGGAACTGGTGAAGCTCTGTAAGGAGAAACTTTTTGAGTTGGAACTTTCCGATTGTCAGAACAACAGAGTGGGGCCTCCAGAGAACAGGCAGCTTAGCGGGGGGCAGCGAAAAAGGCTGGCCATTGCAATGGAGATTATAAGGGAGCCCAAAATTCTGCTGGTGGATGAACCCACCTCAGGCCTCTCCTCTACCGACTCGGATATGGTTATGCATATCCTAAAGAATATTGCCCTGAAAGGCAAACTGGTAGTTGTAAATATTCATCAACCATCATCAGAAATATTCAAACTATTCGATTCCGTTCTTATAATCGACAAGGGCGGTATTCCTATCTACATGGGGCACCCAATTGAGGCAATCCTCCATTTTAAGAAAGAAACCAACAAGGTTGATAAGCATGCCAGCGGATGCGAATGCTGCGGAACAATAAAGCCCGAGCAAATATTCGAAATGGTTGAAGAGCAAGCCATCGATGAGTTTGGGCACAAAAGTTTATATCGCAAAATCTCTCCTCAAGAATGGCATCGGAAGTTCTTTAACAACATAAGCAAACCTGATAATACCAATAAAATCACAAGCAATATACCTAAATCGGTTTATAGTACCCCCAGCCTTTTCAAACAGTTCAACACCTTTTTCAAACGAAACCTACTAACAAAAATTCGCAATAAAGAATTTTTAACTTTTGCTCTTATCCTCCCACTTCTCCTGTCTGTTATTGTCTCTGTGTTTTTAAGATTCTCATTCCAACCTGATATTGGGGCGGAGAACTATACCCTGTTCACAAATCCCAATATTCCCTCATTCTTCTTTATGTGTATCCTCTCAGCCCTGTTCTTTGGGCTAATTATTAGCTGCGAAGACATTATTCGTGACAGGAGAATTATATCAAGAGAAAGAAGTATTGGGTTAAGCCTAAAACACTTTTACAATGCGAAGCTGCTGTTCTTACTAATAGTAAGCGCTGTACAAACTTTCCTGTTTGCATTGCCAGGCGTAGTTATACTTGAAATTAAGGACTCGCTGTTAACTCTTTGGTTCATGCTTTTCCTGCTCTCTTTACTAAGCAATTTACTGGGGCTTATTCTATCATCAACCCTACGGTCGGTTGTGGCAATTTACATACTAGTCCCCTTCCTAATTGTTCCTCAAATTCTTTTTAGCGGGCTTGTTGTGCCTTTTGATAACCTTAACCCTAAACTATCATCGCAAAAGAAAGTACCACTTATTAGCGAAACAATGCCCTCTCGATGGGCTTGCGAAGGGTTAATTGTTAACTTTTTTATGAAGAATAAGTATAACAAGCCATTATATAAGCATAACTTTAAAGAAAGCAAGCTGCGTTTTCGCTTAATGTTCCTTATTCCTGAACTCAACGAGCAGCTTAAAAAGCTTGCCGAAAAACCTGACAGCATTACAAATGATAACAGGGAATTACTTAAAAGCGGGTTTATGCTTCTTCTTGATGACGATATGCAACCAACTTTTTTATCTTATATAAATCCGTGGACAAGGAATTCGATTAGCACAATATACGACCTGCTTGACGAGACTAAAAGAAAAATTGCTGACGAATATAGCAAAGCGAAGCATACCCGCGACAGGGCAATTGAAAAGTTATACCCCAATACGATTGAAGGACGCAACCTTATGAATAGAATGAAGAATCAGTATCATAATTTTGCCATTGAAGGTTTGGTTAAAAATAGCAACACCCCGCTCCCACTGATACAATGGGATAATGCTTACATACAAAAGTCAGACCCAATTTATCAATTACCTTCATCGGCATACGGTAGGGCACAATTCTATGCACCTTATAAAAGGGTAGGCACATTCTTAGTTGAAACCTACTGGTTTAACGCTGCCATCTTAATTTTAATGATATTTCTTTGCTATCTGGCATTAGCCAACAATTTAGTACCCAATATCATAAAAAGATTTGCAGATGGTATTAACATAGCTAAATAATTTATATATTTGAATGTACTAACAATTATAACAAGATGAACTGGAAAATATTACTAGCCCTACCCCTTTTAGCAATGTTCACTGGCTGCGCATCGCCAGAGGACAAAGTTGAAAGTACGGAAACGGAAACCGACAGCCTGCTAATTGAAGAGATAATGCCCCTCCTCCCTTCACCGGGCGAATTCCTTGATATGGTACACAATACAGGGATGGTTTATCAGGAGGATCTTATTAATCCAATAGTTGATCCTAATAATTTTGTACTGTACCGTAATCAGGCACTTACTTTTGGAGTTTACCTTACCGATTTTTCGTACCTGCTGCTTTTTGAGAAGCAGACTGAATCAATCAGGTATTTATACCATATACAAGAAATGGCTAAAAAATTAGAGGTTGAAGCTTACTTTGATGATGAGTTCTTTAATAAAATACTGGCAAACCTTTCCAACCCCGATTCTCTTCAGGCAATATCCCTACAGCAATCAACGCTGTTTTTTAACAGAATGAACGCCATTGGGAATAAGGATTTAGCCTTCTTAATTTCTACAGGGTCAATAATTGAGGGTATGTACATAGCATCAAAAGCTATTGACGAGAAACAGCTTGGAGAGGAGGTCTTTAACAGAACAATTGACCTATCATACCTATTCGACACATACTACCTACACTTCACCATTTCGAAACCAAACGAGCCTGCTTTTGAAAAGTTAGCAAACGATATTCAGGAGCTTCGAAAAATATTCACTTCAATGAGTATTGCCCAAACTTCAAGAGCCATACGTAATGAGGGTGATATAATTCTGAAGAGTGAAGTAACGCACGATATTAATAAGCACAACATTAGCAAAATGAAGGTGATGGTTGACTCCATTAGGCAAAGCATTGTTAACCAGAAGTATTAATAATAAATTAACCCTAGGAATGAAACGCCCGTAATATAATATATCAATAAAAAACAGGTGTTTCATCTGTACCATTTAAAACGAAACAAACAGATGAAAAAGTTAATATTTTTATCACTTCTAATGATATGGGCTGGTAGTACGTTCTCCCAACGATGTGATGAGTATCATATAAGTTTAAGGTGCAAACCCAGCCCCCAGGAAGCAAAAGACATGGTTCTTTCCAGCCAGTCCCGTAGTGCTGAGCTCGAGGCGCAAAAAACATACACATTTAATATGACCTTTTTTAGGGATATGGATTACCGCATAATTTTTTGCACAAAATCAAAGTTTTACCCAATACACTATGTTATAACCGAGAATGAAACAGGTATTGTATTGTTTGATAACAAGGATGATGATTATGTTGAATCGATTGGATTCACAAGCGAAAACACAACAATTGTTACTATTGAGTTAACCCTACTAGCAGAGGATGCTAAGTTTAATGACTTTAGAGAGAACCGAGCTTGTGTTGGCATTCCTATACTTTACCGAAAAGTTAAGAAGATGGGGTTTTAATTATTGCAAAATAGAAAATTATTAGGCTATTATAAACGCTAAAGCAAAACCAGATTAATTTAAACTGCTAAGTTACTTAATAGCAATATGGTAAAAGCATCTGATTAAAAAAGTATTCTATAATCCTTCTGCTGATATGAAAATCAACACCCTAACCACAGCCGAGAAAGTTCCCTTTAACCTTGACGGACGGAAGATGTTCACCAGTGAGAAGGTGGAGATTATTCACCTAACATTAAATCAAGGCGAAGTACTCAACAAGCATACCAACCCTTTTGATGTGGTCTTTTATATATTGGAAGGTACGGGCATTGTTGAAACAGATGAGCACTCAACTACCGTTGAACCTGACATGAGCATAGATATTAAGGGGAATATTTACCGTGGAGTAAGAAACACGGGGGATGGTAGTTTAAGGCTATTGGTGGTAAAAATCTTTTAAAATGCCGTAACCTAATCGTAAATGTATTGTAGGCCAATAATTTTTCTCACTTTATCGAGAATTTGGTGTAGTTGAAAGCTCTTACTTAACGGAAAGGATTCGGATTCAATTAAACCTTTCTCCAAACAGTTTAAAACCTCTCTAATCTCGTGCTCATATCCAAATCCTGGTTCATCAAAAGTGAAAAGCTGCTCGCTATCATTTTGGGTTAAGGTTAAGCTTGTTGGGGTATGCCACTGAGAATGCAACTTAATTGTACCATTGGTTCCGCAAATTAATGCCTCGGTAGGTGTTTTTACTAAAAACGATGAGGCCAGGTTTGCAACCACACCTTTGCTGGGGTAACTAAATACCATGCTGCAAGTCTCATCAACGCCAGTGTCACCTATTATGGCTGATGTTCTTATTTTTTCTGGCTCACCTAAAATCTCCAATGCAAAGAACACGGGATAAATTCCAATATCAAGAAGAGAACCACCTCCCAAGTTCTTACTGAAGGTTCTTGCAATGGTGTCGTAGTTTGCCTTAAACCCAAAATCTGCCTGAATAAATTTTATATGGCCAATTAAACCATCGGCTACAATCTCTTTGCATTTTTTAAACGATGGAAGGAACTGTGTCCATAACGCCTCCATTAAGAACAGCCCTTTTTCTTTGGCAATGCCAGCCAATTCTTTTACCTGTTGGGCATTCATGCCCATAGGTTTCTCACACAGCACATGTTTGCCTTTATTAAGGCACATTAGGGTTTGCTCGTAATGCAAAACGTGCGGTGATGCAATGTACACAATGTCCACCTTCGGATCATTTACCAGCTCCACATAACTACCATAGGCTTTATTGGCATTGTAAGTGCTTGCGAATTTTTTGGCACGACTCATATCGCGTGAGGCAACAGCATGAAGTATTGCGTTTTTCACCAACTTTAAATCCGACGCAAATTTACTTGCGATTTTGCCTGGTGCAATTATTCCCCAGTTAATAGTACCGCTCATATAAAATTCAATGATACATTAAACACTAAACACCCCATTCAACTAATGCATACTCCAGTTATCCGCCCTTCTTTACCAGTACTATTTCTGTGGGCGTAATTGTAACCATGTGCCCCTTCTCGGCCTCCTCAAACCAAGGTTTTATGTGGTAAAGGAATCGCTCAATCTTTTTGCGCTCATCAATCAGCTCAATTACAATGGGAACCTTCTCAACAAGCTCCCAGAATTTAACAGATTTTAGCCTGCTGCTTTGGCCAAACCCCATTACGCCCTTCGTAACTGTTGCTCCCATTATATCATAGTTCTTGGCTTCAATGGTAATGGCCTCGTATAGGAGGCTCCCATGAAAACGGTCAGTGCTGCTTAGGAAGATAGACATCTTCACTGTTTCATCGTTTGTTTTCATTCAAATAAGATTTAGGTAAAGTTAATAAATAACTTCGTTGGGTTGCAAACTCGGTTGTTTGCTTACTAACATTCATAGAAATTGAACCTGCATAAAAGGATGCCTAGCTGCATTTTGGCAGAATGGCAGATTATGGCTAGCGTATGACCAGTTGCGGGTTTTCGCCAACCCTACTGGTAAAGGTACAAAAATATTCAATCAGCGAGAAATTTTACTATTCCTCTATGGCGAAATTGGTTATGCGTATTATTACCACCTGGCATTTTTCATCTTCTGCTTTTAGTAATTTAAACCAAAAGCCCACAACGGTATTACATTATGGTACCCAAATTCAATATCACCTTTTACTAAAAACGATTTTCCATCTTTCTCAATTTGGGCTTGCTGTTTATTTTTCCCACCAACTTCAAACGTATAATCATCAATGATAAAGTCTGCTTTTACTGAGGATATTACTTCATTATGTAACCTCATTTGATTGAAAAAGAAGGTTTCACGAATGTTGCCAATATTAGATTTATCACCAACCAAATTATAAACAATGTTAGTATTATCCAGATAAACCTTATCCACCTTTCCTAATCCGCGAATACCTCTAGTTTCATTTCGTAACTGAGCGATAAGCCCAGCCTTTTCCATATATAGGAAGTAATCGTCTAAAGAGTTACGGCTCACTCCAATCATTCCTGATATTTTTGAAAAATTTGGTTTGAAAGGTACACTTTCAGCTATAATCGAAAGTAATCGCTTTAGTTTACGGCTGGTTCCTACATTTAGATTGGCATATTGTGGAATATCTGTCTCCAATGTTTGGACGATAATTTGTCCTAAACGTAAATCTAATTCATCCTCAAGTCCAAAAGGATAGTAACCTCTTTTTAAGTAGTCATTAAACAATGGTAGCGGATGTTTAATGTCCGCTAGCTTCACTTCATTATTGACTATCTGTTCCAATGTGTAAATGTCAGTTTCGTAACTATGAAATAGTTTTAAGTATTCCCGAAATGACAATCCTTGTAATTTGTAGATTATTGCACGGCGACTTAAATCTGCTGAGCCTTTTAGTATGTCAAGTACTGAGGAGCCTGTGAAAACTATTTTTAAAGAAGGGAATGAATCGTAAATATTCTTTAGTTCTTGCGACCAGTCGGCGTATTTATGAATTTCATCAATAAAAAGATACTCTCCTGCATTTTTGTAAAAATCATCAGCTAAATCAAAAAGTCTGTTCTCTCCAAAATACATGTCGTCAGCCGATACGTACAAAGCCCTTTTACTATCTAGGTTTTCCTTAATATATTGCAAAACCATAGTTGTTTTCCCTACACCACGTGCTCCTATAATTCCAGTCATTCGACTATCCCAAGAGACTTTCTCGTATAAATACCGCTTAAAGTCTGTTGTAGTGTTTTGTAAAAGCGTTTCAAATTTCTGATAGAGTGTTCTCATTACTTTGATTAAATATTTCCTCAAAGATATGAAATGCACAACACATTTAACAATAAATGTCGATATATTTCATCGTGGTGTGCAATTTATCATCTTCTTGCTTGGTAGCAACACCCATATATTATAAATACTTGTTAATGCAGGCTGACTTACATGGGTATTTTTATAGCCTAACGAATTAACGTTATTAATTTATATCCCATTACAACGGCAAAAAATCCAAGCAAAACGCTTAGCCCGATATAGAATAATGCGCTATATATTTGTCCGCCGCGCACCAATACAAAAGTTTCGTTGGAAAAGGTGGAGAAGGTAGTAAACCCACCACAGAAACCAACAGCCAGCAGTAATCGTAATTCAGATGAAAGTAGTTCGCCACGCTCGGCTAAGCCAAAAAGCAGGCCAATTAACAAACAACCAATTACATTAACCACAAGCGTTGCTAAAGGGAAACCACCGTATGTGTTCCTTACAAAATAAAGGGAAAGAAGGTATCGGGCAACCGACCCCATGCCACCTCCAAAAGCAACTAGCAGAATATTTTTCATAATTATCTATTAACGTAAGGCAGAAACTCCATCTTTTAAATGATAAACGTTATCAAACTCTCTTTTAACTGCTAGGTAACGCAAAGCAGCAATGCTCTTTAACCCATGCTCGCAGATTAAAACTATTCGTTTGTCGTGTGGTAACTTAGGCACCATGTTCGGAAGCTCATATAGAGGCTTGGTTTGCCATTGGTAGTGCAACAGCTTTATTGGCTCGCCATCATCAGCAAAAGCAATTACCAATGGAGGGTTTTCGCTCCTAAGCATATCAATAAATGTATTGCCATCAACCTCCCTTTGCTTTATAACGGCATCGGGACAAGAATACTCGTAGTGTGGAAGTTCACTAATGTTTAGATTATCAGGATTTAATAAGATTTCAAACTCATTAAAGGACATGGTAAGCCCGTTAAAATTAAGCAATCGCCCCGATAATGTTTCACCAATACCCGCCAGCAATTTAAGCGCCTCTAGTGCTTGCATTGTTCCAATAATTCCGGGAATCATACCTATAACACCAGCCTCTGAGCAGGTAGGTGCTTCAAGGTAATCGGGCTCCTCCTGTAGGAAGCATCGGAAGGTTGGCCCTCCATTATAATTATAAACTGAAAGTTGACCTGAAAATTTTAGTACACCTCCAATTATGCAAGGTTTATTAAGAATAACGCAAGCATCGTTCACAAGGAATTTTGTGGGGAAATTATCGGTGCAGTCAATAACCAAATCGAACGATGAAAAAATATCGAGCGCATTATCCTTATGCAACCTAAGCAAATGGGTTTTTACATTGATATTGGGGTTCATCCGTTTTATCCTGTTGCTTGCCACAATAGCTTTTGGGCTTCCCAAATCGTCATCGGTGTAAATAACCTGCCGGTGCAGGTTGGTAATGTCCACCTCATCGCTATCGAGCACGCCAATTGTTCCAACCCCTGCCCCTGCCAAATACATTAGCACCGGGCATCCTAACGCACCTGCACCCACCACCAGCACCTTCGATTCTGAGATTTTTTCCTGCCCTCTCTTGCCAAAATCAGGCACCTTAGTTTGTCTTATATATCTATCAAGCAGCAACTTATTCATATACAATAAACATTAAATGTTCACCAATAAAATTACTAAGAATGCTAGTACTAATCCACAAATATTAGAAATATATGGTGTATTTTATCATTTTTTTATCTTTGTAATAATTAGAAACCAAACTAAACCAAAACTCATGAAAAAATTAATCTTTACCATTTCATTATCCTTACTTCTTGTCAATTTAGGCTTCTCTCAATCGGGCCCACATCTTCAAGCTGACCATTGGGATGTTATGTTTGAAACCGACAGGGAGAATATTGTGAAAAGCAAGTATAATGCTGACAACGAGCTTACCCCTTCCAAGGTATTTTACCTTTGGGATGATGTGTTAATATTCAGTTCAAAAAAGGCCTCAAAAAATTCTTATATCTGTATTGAGGATGAAGATGGTGAGGTAATTAAGCGTTTTGAGACCTCCAAATCAAAAGGAAAATGTATTGCTAGCGTTAGTTTTTCCAAGCTAAAAGATAAGCTGAAGGAGAAGACCAACTATCGTTTTGTAATAAACGATAAGAAATTAGACTCACCAATAAGCATAAACTTTTCCGTAAGCAAAGAGCTGCCAGATATTAAATCGGAGGCATAAAAAAAAATTCAGTCCACTACTTACTAAAGAATTATTATAGGGCAAAATGCTACATTTTGCCCTATAACATATTGTAATTGGTACGTTATATTCTGGATTTTCCTACCTTTGAAAGGATAATTCAAACTTAAAATGTATAAATCATGCAACAGTACGATTGGAGCAACCTACCCTTTGGGTACATAAAAGCTGATTATAACATTCGCTGCACATTCAAGGATGGCGAATGGGGAGAACTTGAAGTTTCCGATTCAGAATATTTACCTGTACACATTGCTGCAACAGCACTTCACTATGGTCAGCAAGCATTTGAGGGTATGAAGGCTTACCGTGGTAAGGACAATAAAATTCGCCTTTTCCGCTGGGAGGAAAATGCGAAGAGATTCCAACATTCTGCCCAAGGCATTCACATGGCGGAAGTTCCCCGCGAGCTATTCCTGCAGGCTATTGTAAAAGCTGTAAAATCGAACGAGCATTTGGTTCCACCTCACGGAACAGGAGCTTCGCTTTACATACGTCCATTGCTTTTTGGTTCAGGTGCACAGGTTGGCGTAAAGCCAGCAAATGAGTACACCTTTATAGTATTTGTAACTCCTGTTGGCCCATACTTTAAGGAAGGGTTTAACCCGGTAAAGATTGCCATTGTTCGCGATAGCGACCGTGCAGCACCGCTTGGAACCGGAACCTACAAGGTTGGCGGCAACTATGCTGCAAGCCTTAAGGGGACAATAAAAGCTCAAAAAGCAGGATATGGTGCTCCCATGTACCTTGATAGCTGCGAAAAGAAATACATTGATGAGATTGGGGCTGCCAACTTTTTTGGGATAAAGGACAACACCTATATCACACCAAAATCCAGCTCTATTCTTGCATCAATAACTAATAAGAGCCTAATTACTTTGGCAGAGGACCTTGGGTTAAAAACTGAGCGCCGTCCAATAGCCGTTGATGAGCTGGATTCGTTCGAAGAGGTTGGCGCGTGCGGTACTGCTGCCATTATTTCGCCAATTGGCGAGGTGAACGACCTGGACTCAGGAAAAGTTTACAAGTTCTGCTGCGATGGCAACCCCGGACCAATATCCAAAAAGCTATACGAAACCCTAGTGGGAATACAATATGGCGATATTGAGGATAAGCACGGATGGATTACCGTTTTAGACTAAAAAAACACTCCCATTAAAAAATCCCAAGCGAATTCGCTTGGGATTTTTTTATTCCTTATGCCCCCTAAAAACAACTATGGGACCAATATCAAACTCCACCTCGAACCAACCGCCCATACTCATATTTAGGGTTCCCATCCAAGGCTCGGAAAGAGACATATTATTAATTGGATACTTTAAATTATGAGTTGTTATGCGCGTACTATTATTAAATGAAAAAATCGAAACCTGTTGCCCTGTAAAACTCTCTAATCGTGATGATTGAAGTAACGGCACTATTGTTCCGGAATCAGAAATCAGCTCAACATGAACCCCCATTCTTAAATATTTTGTAAGCAATCCGATGTTGCCCAAGGTATGGTCGTCGCGCTTACCAGTACCTGCCAGTATTTTTACATTGTTATAGCCGTTCTCTTTGCACCAGGTAACAGCCTTGGTAAGGTCGTTGGTTTCCTGGTTTGGGTCAAAAAAAAGCCTGTCAGCATACAACTCTTTTTGTTTGGGGGAAACCGAATCCAAATCGCCAACAATGGCGGTTGGCTCCAAACCATATTCAACCAAATGGTTTACTGCCCCATCGCAACAAATAATTTGTTTGGCTTTATGCAGCACACCTATCGGAATAGGATGAGTAGGGAAACGGCCATTGGCTAAGATTACGGTTGACATACTGGGTGAATGAATGGTTGTGATTGATTGGGAGATTGGGTGACACATATTTTTTGCAAGGCTAATACAACAAATTATGTAAATTAACTACTCAGCAATTAAACCTATTTTAGTGTTTAGCATCC
>JBKHAH010000145.1:0-4220 GCA_046542995.1 Bacteroidales bacterium | reverse complement strand
CTGGTTTGAGGGCTACGAGAAACAGATTGAGATAGCCAGAGAAACGAAGGATCTGGAGGAGCACCCCGAGTGGAAATCCAATACAATTACCCCAAAGTCAACCTCGGTTGAGCCAATCATTGGGGTAAGCTGGGACCAGGACCAGGGATGGAACCAGTTCTGCCCTGAGGACGATTCGGGGCCCGGCGGAAGAGCGTACGCAGGCTGCGTGGCCGTTGCCATGGCGCAGGCCATGAGCGTTTACAGCCACCCAAATGTTGGGTACGGTTCACAAACCTACAACAGCCCGTATGGCCCCTTAACAGCAAACTTTGGCGAAACGGAGTACGCGTGGGATTTGACCCACCCCACAACGGCCAACGAGCATGCCGCCCTGATACTGTACCACCTGGGCATTTCGGTTAGCATGAACTACGGCGGCGACGGTTCGGGGGCCTACTCGTCGGCCGTCCCCTCGGCCATGCGCACCTACTTCGACTACTCCAACAGCACGACCATGGTAACCAAAGAGGATTACTCCGAGGAGGAGTGGGTGGAAGTTCTAAGAAATGAACTCGAGAATGGACGTCCGATTTATTACTCCGGCAATGGCGGCTCAGGGGAAGCAGGGCACGCCTTTAACGTTGACGGGGTTGACGGGAACGACCGCTTCCACTTTAACTGGGGCTGGAGCGGCTCCTACGATGGGTACTACGCCCTTACCAACCTCACGCCCGGGAGCAATGATTTCACATCCGGTCAGCAGGCGGTAATCAACATTGCGCCGCGCAACCACGAGCCCACCAACATAACGCTATCAAGCACAAGCGTTGATGAGGGGAAACCCGCCGGGACAACCGTTGCTACAATTAGCGTGACTGACGAAACGCCTGACGATACCCATACTTTTGAGGTGCGGGGGCAGGAGAACATATTTGGCGTTGAGATTGAGGTGCCCCTCGCCATTGATGGGAATAAGCTTGTCACGACGGAGGAGCTGGACTATGACGATAAAAACTTCTACAATGCAATAATTACCACTACTGACTCCCAAAATAATTCTTTTGAGAAAACCTTTAGAATTGATGTTAATGAGGTAACTAATGAAACATCAGTAAACAACGAAACTCTAGAAAATTTTGAGATAACCCAATCCAACAATACCATTTCAATTAAATATTCAGGCAACTACTCAGGTAAGTATATGCTTTATTTAAGCGATTTATCAGGTAGGATTGTTCAATCTGAACAAAGCAGCAAGAAATTTGGGACCGAATTTAAAAGGATAAATATTAATAATATTACTCAGGGTATTTATATTCTTACGTTACAGTTAAAGGATAGTTCAATTAGCAGAAAAATCTATATTAATTAAAGAAATGTTAACACTTGCCATCAGATTCATTGTTGCTAACAGGATATCGTGAATCTGATGGTAATAAAAAGCCTTGTGTTTAACTTCTAACATTTGTGGATTAGTCATTCGCTATTGAAAATAGATTAGATCTAAGCACATAAAAGAATTTAACATTTTATAACACTCTGTTTTTCTGAACCCAAGTTGACCTGTATGACTTTAATATACAGCCTCATACACAAGCACCCCTAAAGAATGTATCTTCAAAAAACCTAGCATACCCATCATACCTGTTTAAAAGCATACAAACCTTGCTAAACCCTACAAGCAAGGTTTCGTCATATACATAAGTTTATTGAACATAAGTAAGGTACAATACATCTTCTATCAAAAATTTATAGTGCATCATTAAACGAGGAAATTTTCGTTACATAATTAAAGAACAAAAAAAGACTATGCTAACAGTGAGATATTTAACCGTATTAATTTTACTGATAACTTTTTCTCTAAATGCAACTAGTGTGAATCCTCAGCTGCAAGCTAGTTTGGATAAAGATATAGAACCAAATTTATCTGATGATATATACAGAGGTCATCTTAATCCCTATAAGCGTATTGACAATTTAATAAGTCAAGGTAAAACGGCAATTATTAAAGCTCAATATACCCATGCTGCTGAGATTTTTACAGACCTATTGCCCATAGTTACCAATATTCAAAATAACGATTATATTGGAATTGTTTACACCTACTTAAGTTTAATCCAAAGACTTGTAGAGAACTATGATGAAGGATTATTCTATGCAAAGGAGGCGCACTACCACTTATCAAAAAGCAATAAGCAGAAGAACAAAATTTGCGGAAAGGTTTGCCTTGGAAGTGCTTATTTCATAAGTAACAACTACAAATTAGCCAGAAGCATCCTCAACAAAGCGATAAAAGAGTACGAAGCAGAATATCACAATAAAATTCATTATATGGTATATGCCTACTCCGATTTAGCATCAATAGAGATAGACGCTGGTAATTACAGAAAAGCGGCCAAACTACTCCATGAAGGCATTAAAAATAATGATAACTATTACGAATTAGCGCAAATAAACAGCTATTATAAACTTGGCAAACTAAATGCTAAGCTTAATAACATTGCGGAAGCGCATAAATATTTCAACATAGCGATATCACTCGCTGATAAAAAATCAGATAAAACATTTCTTGCAAATATTTATACTGAAAAGGCAAGACACCTTCAAAATAAAGGGGACTATAAAAATTCATCCCTTTATTACTCTAAGGTTGATAGTTTATGGAATTATAAAATTGACAAGCAAGCAGGTAATGATGTACAGCAGGTAGCTTTTAACTATATTAACAGAACCATACTAAAACAAGCAGAAATTAATAAGCAAAAGGCCGAAATTGAAAATCTTCTCCTTGAAAAGAAAACAAACAGATTAACAACCTACATTGCCCTGTTACTTTTTCTAGTATCTGTGCTAGCCATGATAATCGCAATAATCAAAAAGCGCAAAGCACAAAGAGTTGTAATGCTCGAGAAGCAAGTATCTCAATCAAACGAGCTTATCCTAAAAAATTACATTAAGGGTCAAGAGGAAGAACGAAACCGACTTGCCAGAGACCTCCACGATGGCATAGGAAGCCAAATGGCAATACTAAAAATGCAACTTAACAACATAATAAGTGGCAACTATAAAGCCAACAACAATGTGCCTTTGCTGCTCTGCGACGAAATATATCAAGGCTTAAGGGACGTTGCATTCAACCTTATGCCTCGTCCGTTAGTTAAGGAGGGCATAGTATCTGCGTTGCAGGAGCTAACCATGAAACTTAAAAAGAGTACCGGGATTGATTTCCACTTTAATAATTTTGGATTACATTTCCGTCCTTTTTCTGAAATTGAATCGGCATTATTTCGTATAGCTCAAGAAATTTCAGCTAACATTGTTAAACACTCTAGCGCAACGGAAGCAAATATTGATATTTGCCTTGATAATAATTCCTTAGGATTAACCATATCGTGGGACGGAAAGGGTTTCAATCCGAATCTACTTGAAAACTCAAATGGCTATGGCTGGAAGAATATCAACACCCGATTATCAAGAGTAAAAGGAAGTATAAGTGTTGACTCGTCAGAAGATCAAGACTTTTCTACAGTACTTGTAGAAATACCCATTAAACCCTCGCATTATGCACAAACAGGTTAAAATTGTACTTATTGATGATCATCAACTTGTAATTGATGGGGTTAGCTCCATGCTAACTGAAGCAGGTTACAATATTGCAGGGACCGCACTTAATGTGGAACAGGGCAAAGAGGCAATTAACAGAAATGAACCTGACATTGTAATCTGCGATGTACATATGCCTAACCAGAGGGGTACGGAGATTATTCGTTGGCTTAAAGAGCAAAAGCCATGGATAAAAATTATTGTGCTTAGCATGTGCGATGACAGAACAACAGTAAGCGAGCTGGCCTCACTTGGTGTAAATGCTTACCTGCTTAAGTCTGTTTCAATTGATGATTTTAAAACTGCTATCGAGAAGATACTTTCTGGTCGCTTTCATATAAGCGAGGAGGTTGCCGATGTTCTAATGGCAAAAGTTGAAGGGGAGGTATCCCGAAAACTACTCACCAAAAGGGAGGAAGAGGTAGTTAGGCTCATGCTGAATGAGCTTCCTAATAAAGAGATTGCCGACAAGCTTTTTATTAGCGAGCGCACCGTAGAGGCTCACCGTAGGAACATTTACCGCAAAACGTCAACCTCATCTATTGTAGGGCTTATGAAATGGGCTCTTGAGAATAACATCTACATTCTGTAATAGATAAGACAATTTATCTGCCAAAATATTGGATTACAATAAG
>JBKHAH010000054.1:0-21923 GCA_046542995.1 Bacteroidales bacterium | reverse complement strand
ATTACTCTCATCAATATAAACACGAGTACCCGCTTCGTAAACCTCAAACACTATATCTCCGGCCGAATTTCGAACTGCAAAAATGGGTTCATCGGGGTTATGCCCTTCTTCTGCAATAATTTCAACAGTGTTCTCATTAATTGAAATGCGATTTGTGGCTGCCCACATTTCACCATTGTGGCTAACTGTGTTACCTTGAGCGCCATCGCCCTGAATTGCATTCCCTGCTTGTATTGCATATGGTACCGAGAGGATTTGAGAAACGCCCATTGTTGTGTAGGTTGATGCATCTCCAATTTTTACATCTATTTGAATGAATATGCTCTCGCTCCAGGGTATCTCAGAAAAAGTACCGGATTCAACCGTACCTGATCCTACTTGTAATGATATGATTCCCTGAGCATTCGTCTCAACATCATGCATCTCTTGGTACGTAAGTTCACCATCAGCTGTTGATTTAAGAAGCGAAACCCTTACGTCAACATCCTGATTTGCAACAACAGCCCCATCAGTGTCTCTTATTACTGCTTGGTAGCTAAACTGCTGAGGCACCTGACCTAATCCAGTATAAAACATTAGGCAAAGTAACACTAAGGATGTAGATACTTTTTTCATGGTTCATTAATTTTTGATTAGTTTAATAAGTAAAAGTAAACCAACTTTTAATTAATGTCAAATAATTATTGTTAAACTTGATATTGGTATAGAATTAGACCTACAAATAGATGGGTATATGATTAAAACAGGCAATAATATACAATACATTATGAACTTATTTTTATACGATTAGCGTATTGCTTAAAATGCACTATAACAATCTTATTCCTACAAGCGTAATGTCGTCGCGTTGGGTTGTGTTTTTCATATGAGCATGTAGCGATTTGGTTAGATTGTAGCCAATTTCTGTCATTGGTTTTTCAATACTAGCCATAAGGAGAGAATTTAGTTTAGTAGTTGTATATTTTTTCCCAAATTCATTGTTCTGATCAGTGAAACCATCGGTGAAAAGAAAGAGCGCATCGCCTTTAGAGAGGTCTATGAGTTTACTCTCGAAATTATCATCAATATCGGGTAATAATCCTCCTATGGATTTTCGGTTGCCTTTAACCATACTTATCTCGGTTGCTCCCTTTTTACAATAATAGAGCGGTCGGTTTGCTCCTGCATAAGTAACCAAATAGTTGCCCTCAGTTATTTGATCAAAAGCGCATAGACTCACATCCATACCATCAAAATTTTCGTTTGAATCCTGATTAAGTACTTTGTTTAGCATCACATTAAGCTCTGTAAGTATTGCAGCAGGGTCGTAAACTTTTCGTTCATTCACAATTTCACTTAGCATGCGGTTTCCAATCATACTCATGAATGCTCCGGGCACTCCATGTCCGGTACAATCCACTACAGCCAGAAACAACCTTTTGCCTATTCCCAGTTTACTTGGTAAATATGAGAACCAGTAGAAATCACCAGAAACAACATCTTTGGGTTTAAAGAGCACAAAATTCTCAAAGTAGTTGTCTAGTATATCTTTTTTAGGAAGCGTAGCTTGCTGAATTGTTAAGGCGTACTGAATGCTTGCATTAGTGTGCTTATTCTTTTGGTGCAACTCATCGCGCTGTGAAAGTATCTCCTCCTTCTGCTGGGTTAGCTCCTCGTTCTTCTCAATAATATCATGTTGCTGCTTTAATATCTCTTCAGTTCTTTCGTTTACCAGATGCTGCAACCTAATATTTGATGCTTTGAGCATCTTTGTTTTTATTGAGACTGAAAAAACAACCAGCAGAACTAGTAGTATTATATATCCCAAATACATCATTGGATGATGGTACCAAGGTCGTTGAATGGTGAAAGAGTAGGATGCGACTGAACTTTCTACTTCAAAGATACTTTGTGCTTTAACTAAAAATTTATAATCACCATATGGTAAGTTGGTGTACTCCTTAAAGCTGTTTCTTGTCCAATCAGACCACTCTTCATCGAAGCCCTCTAGTTTATAGGAAAACTTCATCCTACCTTCCTGTCCAAAGAATGGCGAAGAAAACTCAAAAAGCAAGGTGTTTGATTTGTAGGGAATGGATGGTATCTCATCTTGATGCTGGGCATCTCCCGTACACCGATAATAGCCATCGGGGCATTTCTTATCGAAAGCACCTCCAAAAAGAAGCTCACTATCATAATGGTAAACTTTTCGGATAAGCGCCTTTGGTATTGATATGCCCCTCTTATTAACGGTGGGGTCAAATCTAAAAAGCCCATCAGTTCCTGTTATCCAGATAATGCCATCGTTACTGGCATGCACATCGTAAAAGTACATCTCAGGAATTTGATTAAACTCAGTTGGTAGGCGAACAAACGTACTATCATCTTTCTGGACAGCACGCTCTATCCTACGATTATGTTCTTCAGAAAAGGATTCAAACCATAGGTTGCCATTATTATCAAATTCAAAAATATCAATGCCCATTCCCTCTTCAGCGAACTCCTTTCCCAGTAAGTAATCGCGTTTAAATTCTCCTTCAACAGGATCGAAATAAGCTAATCCGTTACTACTTGATACCCTAATCGTGCTATTAATAAATGATAGCGAAGCACCAATTTCTGCAATTGAACCAAAGGGGAAATCAGTATATCGCTCTACCTTATCAATAACCAGGCTTTCTGGCTTAGAAATACTGGCAGAAACAATGCTCGTTCCTGTTTCATAAAACCACAGGTTCTTTCTATCATCCTCAGCAAAACTTCTAATACGCCCGCTAAACTCCTTGAATTTCCCAAGGTATGTCCACGTTCCATTTAAATATTTCGCTACGCCTAATCCTTGGTAATGCCCTAAATACACAACATCAGGATGAAAGCGTGATTGATAAACTGTAAAGGTTGGCTCTTTGCAATTTTTAATTGGTTTGGCCTCTCCGTTTTCAATGCTATAAACCCCACTGCCTGTTCCTACCAGAAGCGAAACAGAATCATCGGATGTTTTTACTGATGAAATATTCCATGATAACTCTAAAACACTTTCGATCCGCCTAAATTTATCCTCCTCTAAATAAAACACTCCCGCATTGGTTGAGAGGTACAGTATATCATTGTGCTTATGTACACACTGCGGGACACCCTGTATCCCGTAAGCTTCATCTAAACTGGTTATTTGCGATTTTAATGCAGTATAGGATATGCCATTATTTAGTGCTAACCAGATATTCTCCTGATTATCGGAGGCGATATGCCAAACAGTTTCATCCTGCATCCCCTGCTCTTTCCCTATGTACTGAACAATCTCGCCATCGGGAGTCATTACTGCCGCTCCGCCTCTATAAGTGCCAAAGGCATACCAGCCATTATTAAGCTGAATGCCCTGGTATAACCAATTTTGCTTATAGAATTCGTCATCGGACGTAAAGAATGGCTTTACCTTTAATGTTTTGTTAGTACGATTTGCCTTATTGGTGTCTTTTGGCAATAGGTAAAACCCATCCGACTGGGTGCCAACTAATAGGTTATCTGAATTGAAAGGTAATAATGAGTAGATGCGAATATTGGCAAAAAAATCACCGCCAGAAACAATACTTAGCTTATCGTTTTTAATCACGGTTAATCCTACATCGGGCTGAACGGTATATAAATCTCCCTCTACATAATAAGTGCGGTGAAAGAATGTTTTTGGATGCCAAACCTTAACATCGTTCCCATTAATTCTAATAATTGAACTATTCGTGCTAAAATAGACTCCCTGCGGGGTAGCAAACACCTGTCTTACAAGCCCAATTGGTTTATACTCCTCTTCAATAAGATGCATTAGGGAGTAGTAAGTCATCTCACCAATAGAATCGGGAGCCAGGTATCCCAGGTCATCCTGAGCGCCAACCCACACCCTTCCCATTGGGTCGGTATCTAAACTACGTGCAACGGCATTGTTTATTGATATGGTTCGCCAGCTATTCCCATCATACTCTATTACGCCCGAGTTATTCCCAAAATACATTATATCCCTTGAATCCTGAACAACAGCCCAATTCTGAAAATGTCCTAAATAATCTCGATGCGTAAAATTCTTATAAGGTAACTGCCCCAACTCCTGTGAGTTGGTAGCAGAAGAAATTAGTAACATCAGCAAAAGAAAGGCAATAAATCTTTGCATTATAGGGTATTTCATGATGATAATAATTCCATTTAAAAAAATGTAAGCAAGCAAAAGTTAACGATACACAAGAACTTTTAACCCTCATTTTCATTCTAACAATATCCTGTTGCGCCTGAAAAGTATAAAATACTAATAGCAACATGCCTAAGTAACCAGATAAAGAAACAGTATTTTAAATAATTATACTGAGAACTTGATTAAAAGGTTATTAAAATTACTCCCAAAAAAAGCCATTATTTTACAAAAATTACTGGGAAAAGAGAATAATTTACAAGTTTAATTAAGAAAATTATGCTTAAACAAGCGTATGGTGGTTTCGAACTATTTATTGACCTGTGTTACTAGATCAGGATTTAATCTACGATTAAAGTCTAAAAACATATGTAGCTGCTTATTATTTTTCTCAACAGGAAAATCAAACTTATCGGTTATCCTGTTAGCAACCAAATTACAATCCTCCTCACTACTAAAGGAGGCTACTAACATATTATGCTTAGAATCTCCCTTAGCAAAAGGAACTGCCCAAAGCTTATAATCCTTGATATTGTTGAAAGATTCCTCCATTTTTACATAACTATTCTGGATAGCCAGCTGCCCTTTAATTAGTTTAACTGATGACTTGTTAACCATAACATCATCATTAGTAAAGAAACTGGGTAATTCGAATGAAGCTCCCTTAAATTTATTTACAATATTTTGCGCAATTTCAACAGCAAGCTCCATACTTCTATCTGTGCCGTTGTATGCAACAACAGACAAGTACAGGTTGCCATGTGCTACCTGAACCTGATATGGTGTGATGCAATCCCATGCTCCAATTTCACCTGATAATTTGCAGTCATTTCTTGAAATGCTGAATATGCCAAATGCTGACTCCGGGCTGTCCATTATATATGCATCAATTTTAAAAGGTTCAGTTTCCCAAACAATATCCTGAGCCATCAGTTCAGCAAAACCATATTCAATATACAAGTCAGCACCACCGTTAATGTAGCCCCAAAGAGAACTCTCGTTGTAGATATTACTCCTTCTCTCCTCCAAACCAGCTAAATCGGATCTGGTAAGTTTTAAACTCTCAGCATTTTGTGAAAATGAAACAAACGAAGAAATTGCAAAAAAGAAACAAGCGAAAAATCTAATAATCATACTATTAAGTTAATTTAATGGTTTTCAAATCAATACTTTCAATTCTATCCTCACCTAAACCGTACCCAGCTGCCAAACGCATAAACCTTTTGCCCCTCTCAGTATCTTCCTCTTGAACATTTTTCTCAATACGTTTTTTTATCACCATATCATAACCTACCCTGTCAACAGCAACCGGATCGGTTCCAAAAAGAATGGTATGGTATGGCAAAATGAATTGCGGGTTGGCTCCTGGCCCACCCTGATAGCATCCAATGATTCCATCAGCAATATTTAGTACTACCTTATCGCGAACGGGTGGAAAAGCGCATACCTGCGCTGAGGTTTCGGCCCAAAGTTTAGAGTGTAACCGCGATGTGTTTGTTACTACTCCAAAACCAAGATTCTTTAGGCAGAGCGTAATTGATGCACCAGCATTTTTAAGGATTGGAATATTGATAACCTTGTCAAGTTCATCAGTGAGGATTTTGGTGAAATAGGAGTATTTTCCTCCGTTAACCATGTAGGGTAGGGTGTATTCATCGTATTCACCCTCAATATCAGCCCAATAGTACCAGTCCTTATTGATTCTGGACTCGCTGTATAGTTTACCATCCTCTCCATAGAAAGAGCCGTCGCTATCTTTACACTCGGTACCAACTATCTTTATACCAGGGTAATTATCCTGCGTAAACCCCGCTTCGTGAAGTTGAAATTCTCGTCTGTCCCAAATAGAAATATCGCTCCGAGCAATACCTGCGTCCTCGAGCTGTGAGATAATAGATTGAACCACCTCGTGCGATGTTGATAAAAGGGTACCACCTATTGGATTTACTTTTAAACCGATTCGTTCGCCGGGTTTAACAAACTGCAGCCATGCATCTTTTATACTGTTTACACCTGTTAGGGCCAACATACCGTTAAGCACCATATTGTAAGCGGAGTTGTAATTTACCTTACGATTTACGCACGATTCTTCATCGTACACTTTTACAACTTTACCTGGGTACCTTCCTGGTAATGAACTCTCAATTCTGGGATGAGCCAGAGCCTCATCAATATTTGTTTTAGGTGTACCAGCATCTTCGTTCAGGTTTCTGCCAACGCTTAATTTTGACGAAACTGGGAGCAACGCCGCACCAAGTCCGCTAAGGGTTAAGGTTTTGAAAAAAGCCCTTCTTCCTAAACCTTTTTTATGATGGTTCTCCATAGCTTTTAATTGAGTATGGTTGTTTGTAAACACCTTAGATTACCTTAATTTCAAAAGGTTTATAATCATTCGTTTTTGCCGATATTAGGATCATAAGTATTATGAACGAGTCCATCCATTATCCTAGCAGCTTTCTCTTCCTGGCTTAGCTTTTGAAACTCTTTCCGTTTTTCTTCCGAAATTTCGTTCATTTCAAACTCTACCTGCCTTTTCACCTCTGCTACTTCAGATTCCTTCCTGTTTGTCAGGTAGTTCCGTGCCACATTAGGGAACAGTTCCAGCAGCAAAGTTTCCTCTTCGGTTGCAGCTAATTTTATACCACCAAAATCTTCAAGAATAACAGGATTTTCCTGTGGCTTATAATCATCGATATTGAATGGAATCTCCTCTTTATGCCCACATATTTTCTCTCTAAACTCCGGATCTATTGGTATTGGAGTTTTACCATATCTTCCCTTGACTAAATTCTTAAACTGGGTTGATAGGTTGTCGTACATATCGTTCCCTTTACTTAAAGATATAACAGAGTTTACAGCCTGTGCGCCAACAATTTGACTGGTTGGTGTAACTAATGGGGGGCATCCGGCATCAATCCGTACCAAAGGAACCATTTCAAGCACCTTCGGGAGAAGACTATCCATCTTCATCTGCCTTAGCTGCGCAAGCATATTGGTGTACATTCCACCAGGTATCTCGGCATTCCTGACCTTCTCATCGGGTGCTATAAAGTTAAACCAGGTTTCAATTTCATGTATAACATCCAGCAGCTCAGCCTCGTTGTCCTCCCTGGCAAACGCAATGGCATCATCAAACAGCTTATCAATTTCAGGAGGAAGGTCGTCTGATGTGATATCAAAATCAACAGGAAACTGCTTGTAGTTATCGTGTTCTGCCATCTCTCGGCGTATCTCACCAATCTCTTTGTTGATTTTATATACAGCATCCAAGTTTACGCCGGTATCAATTCTTAACTTATCGGCAAAAAGCTGAATAATTTCAAAGGGTGGTGCAGCGGGTCCTCCACCTAAATTCATGAGTGAAGTATCAACAATATCAACGCCATTTATAATGGCCATTAGCATAGATGCAAGCCCATACCCTGGCGTGCAGTGAGTATGAAAATCGATTGGGAGCTTTACCTCTTTCTTAAGTCTTCGCACAATTTCGCCAGATAATGAAGGCGTAATAAGGCCTGCCATATCCTTTATGGTAATCATGTCGGCACCCATTTTTTCTAACTCTTTGGCCTTATCAACAAAATAATCAATAGTAAAGACATCGGTAGGTAGCTTCTTCCCCTTAATGAAGGCAATAGTTTTCTGTCTGGTAGTGAATTTTGGGTTTACGGTATAGCAAACGGCACAATCAGCAAGACCTCCATTCTCCTTAACATATTTTATGGTTGATTGCATATTGTTTAAATCGTTAAGACAATCGAAAATCCGCATTATATCAACACCACCCTTAACGGCAACTCGGTTAAAGCCTTCAATAACATCTTCGGGGTAGGGTTCGTAACCAAAGAGATTCCGTCCGCGTGAGAGCGCTGTAAGCTTGCTTGAACCATCTATCGCTTTATTGATAACGCGCAATCGGTACCAGGGGTCCTCATTGAGGTAGCGCATAACGCTATCGGGCACCGCTCCACCCCAAACTTCCATGGCGTAAAACCCTGCCTCCTTATAAAAAGGAAGCGTTCTCTCGACCTGTGCTAAATTCATGCGTGTTGCTAACATCGACTGCTGCCCGTCGCGTAGAGTTAAATCGCGTATTAGCAATTTACCTTTATAGTCAATACTTTTTCTTTGGGCAGATTTTTTTGCGCGTTTCTCTTCCCTTGCTTCTTCGTACTCTTTTTGTCTCTGGCTGTATAAAAATTTGCGAGCCACTGCCGGGAAAAGTTCCAAGAGTAAATACTCCTTCTGACTCTTTGCCAACTTCACTCCCTCAAACTCTTTTAAAATAGGGTTTTCAGGCGATTTGTATTTTGTCAAATCATAATCAGACTCATGCGTGAAACCACAAATCTTCTTTCTGAACTCGGGGGCAATCTCAATGGGTGTTTTACCATACTCGCCCTTTACAAGGTTAAAAAACTGATTTGATATATTTGAGTAGAATGGTTTACCTGCATTCTCATCTAGCACGCAATTTACAGCCTGTGCCCCAACTATTTGGCTTGACGGAGTGACAAGCGGAGGGCAACCCGCATCGAGCCTAACTACGGGAACTACTTCCAACACCCTGTTTAAAAGTTGCTCTAGCCCCAGCGTTTTAAGCTGCGATAGCATGTTGGTGTACATCCCACCAGGTATCTCGGCATCCTTCACCCTTTCATCGGGAGCAGGAAAATTGAAATGCTTTTCAATGGCATGGCATGCAGTCAGGAGCTCCTCCTCCTTCTCCTCCTTGGCAAAAACAATGGCATCATCAAACAGTTTGTCAACCTCCTCTGGTAATGAGCCGCTATGAATATCAAAGTCAATGGGCAGCTGCTTATAGCTATCCACTTCGGCAAGGCTATTAATTCTTATCTCTTTAAATAGCTTATTTAGCTGGGAAATAATTTCGGTATTTCCATCAACTGTAATCCCCAGTTTTTTACAGAATATATTAATTAGTTCGTAAGCTGGTGCGGCACTACCTCCTGAAAAGAAAAGGAGGTTGGTATCAACAATATCTACCCCATTCACAATTGCCGAAAGCGTTGATGCCAATCCGTACCCGGGCGTACAATGGGTATGAAAATCAACAGGAACCTTTAATTTTTCCTTTAATTTTCTGATAACTTCAGCCGTAGCAATTGGTGTGGCGAGGCCTGCCATATCCTTAATGGTAATCATATCAGCACCCATCTTTTCCAGTTCTAATGCCTTGTTCACAAAATAGTTGGCATCAAAAATCTTGTCGGGTAGTTTTTTTATCATTAGCTGCTTCCTTAGCCCCTCGTCTTCAGGCATTCTAGGATCAACGGTATAGCATACGGCGCAATCAGCCATTCCGCCTGATTCTTTTACGTAGCGAATTGTGGAATGGATATTGTTAGTATCGTTAAGGCAATCGAATATGCGCATTATGCCAACACCGGATTTTACTGCATTAGAGTTAAACCCCTCAATAACAGACTCTGGGTAAGGATTGTACCCAAAAAGATTCCTACCACGTGAAAGAGCTGTTAGCAGCGTGCTCTCTCCAAGTTCCCTTTTGATTGACTCCAAACGATTCCAAGGGTTCTCGTTAAGGAATCGCATTATTGAATCGGGCACAGCACCGCCCCATACCTCCATAGCATAAAAACCTGCATTCTTGTATAAAGGTAATACCTTGTCAACCTCCTCCTGTGGCATTCGTGTTGCAAAGAGCGATTGCTGTCCATCACGTAGCGTAAGGTCTCGTATTTTTAGATGCTTCTTCATATTCTTTATGTTAATTTAGATAACGGCTTGTTGTTTCGTGCTAGATTGCTAGAATAAAAGATTCTGAATAGCATGAAAAATGCAATTATTTAGATGAAAAATACTGAAAAGGTTTATACGATGTAAATGTACCAACTGAAGCACCAAAATGTTGCAAAAAACATTAAGTTTTACAGCATGTTTAAGGATAAGACTACTTAAAAACAAATCCTTATTTCTTGTTTTTCAGGTACTTAAATCGTATTTAATAGGATAAAGAATATTAAAAGTTCAATTGGTATAAAGAGCTAATATTAATATTTCTTTAAGTAATAGAACTGCAATTTGGCAATATAGCTCTATCTCCCTTTTAGTTTTTTTAAAATTGCTCGCCCCCTGGTAATAATTCCTGGTGAGCCATACTCCATTTGGTTCTCAATAATATGAGGTAGCTCCTCTGCAATCCATTTTTCACGAGTTGAAAGCAAGTACAGAATTTCCATGCAATGAGCTTTTACTGCTGGTTTAGTATCATCATCTACAAACCACTTAAAACATACCTCTTCCAGTGGCTCTAAGTTGATTTTCCAAAATTCCTTTTGAAACAGTACTGAACTTTTCCGTTTAACAATCCTATTTATGCCTATGGCTGTTAGTTTAGCCAAATGTCTTTGTACGCTTGTATTATTGGTTAATAACAACTTATTAATAATACTGGGCAGGTAATAATCTAAAGCCTCCTGATTACCAATTAGCATGTTCTCAAGTATCCACGCGGCATGGAAACTGATTGAATTATCCTTGTGCAGTGATAAAGAAATCATTTCATGGGGTTCTATTCCAAAATCATAAGCAAAGCTTACCATCTGAACAACATCTTTTTTTGTCATAGCAAACTTTAGCCTGTCAACAAACCTGTCCTTATCGCCAAAAGGGATATACATTTAGTTTTATTTGATTAACATTATATATACCAAATTTAGTATTTATTTTTCATTAATGGTAAGCAAAAATTAAGTAATTGCTTCAATAGCAACCAATATCTCTAGATGAACTATATTTTTAACCAGCACTTTATATACATTATTTTAATATGAAGCCATACTTTTCACGTGATATTTTATAAATATAAAAGAAAAACAAAAATATCAACTAAAAATATATTAATGGCTTGTTATAATGGGGATAAATACAAATATTTCATCTATTTTTATGGTCAAATTATAATTAAACCATGTGCATTTTAAGAACAATTACAAGCATACTATTAATAACCCTATCAATTTGTACCTCAGCATTAAGTCAAGATGGTGCAAATGGAAATAAAGAAGATATAAGACAATCGGCATCCGATTCTCTGTTCATGGCAGGGTTATATTCTGATGCATTAGTTAAGTATGAAGAGGAGCTAGAAAGGTACCCGCAAGATCCAAAAATCCACTACAAAGCAGGGATATGCTACTTAGAATCAACCAGACAACTAGACAAGGCCATTGAACACCTTAAGTTTGCATCAACGCGCGACGTTCCAAATTTAGTTTACTACCATTTGGGCAAGGCTTACATGAAAAACTATCAGTTTGATGAAGCCATTTCTTTCCTTCGTCGATTTACTGTAAACGGAGGCGATCCAACAGTTTCAAATAAAGAAATTGAACTATTGGCAAGCCAATGTGAGAATGGAAACTTTATGCTAAGGTACATTTTTAAGCCTGAAGTGATTGACAGGAAAAGAGTTGCTCAAGATGAGATGTATAATTACATTATTACAAAGTCAGAAGGAGGGTCGTTTATTCCGGTTCCTGAACAATTAAAATCTACTGTTGATAAAAAAGAGAACGATACTTCAATGATATTCTACCCCATTAATCCAGAACCTGGTGACAAGATTGTTTTCTCAAGCTATGGAGGTACAAAATCCATTGGTAAAGACCTTTTCATAATTGAGATGCTTGAGGACAGCTTATGGAGCAAACCAGAACCATTAGGCGATGCCGTTAACTCTAACTACACCGAGGAATTTGCCTATTTAGCACCAGATGGTGTAACACTTTACTTCTCGTCAGAGGGGCACTACAGCATAGGCGGATATGATATTTACAAAAGTATATACAACCCTTCCGTTAATAAATGGAGTAGCCCAGAAAACTTAGGATTCCCTTTCAGTTCACCCTTTAATGATTACCTCTTTGTTCCAAGCGAGGATGAAAGCATGGCCATTTTTGTAACTGATAGGAATACTGCTTCAGATAGCGTAGATGTTGTGCTTATCAGATTAGATGAAGATCCAATCCGCAGATCAATTGATGATAAAAATGAGATACTTAGAATTGCTCAACTAAATCCCAATATACTTAAAGACAAAACAATTGGTTCAGCACCAAATACTGTTAGCAAGCAGAAATCGGCAGATAAATCAGCATCATTTAGAGCAGTTGAGAACGATCCTGAGTACTCACGTGCTCTGGCAGCAGGATTTCAGCAACAAATGAAAGCAGACTCACTTAAAATAAAACTGGGAGATTTAAGAAATAAATTCGATTATATTGATACAGCCGACGAAAGGCGAGCACTAGAGAAACGTGTAGTAGCAGTAGAGGACACCTTACTAAAAGCCCAAAGGAATGCTGACATACAATTTGCCCTGGCAAGCAGAATTGAGCAAGAGTACCTGACAGGTAAAAGAAAGCCAACAGATAAACCCACCGCTACCTTTAGCTCAGACAACCCGGATTACCTATATCAGGCTCAATTTGCACCTACCGTTTTCCAATCTAATGAGATTGAAATCTTATCACAACTGGAAAAACAAACCTCCACCCTATCAAACTTAAGAAGCGAGGTGCTGGAGCTTAGAGAAAAGTCACGAAATGCAAATAGCAAAGCTATTGATGATAAGTATAATGATAAATTAGAAAAATTTAATTCTAAACTTTCAACCTACACCGCCACCAAGAAAAAAATATACAATGAGTGCATATCAGTAGCCATGATGAAAAGTAATACCAGCAATAACCCAGCTGTAAGGAATGAAATTGACAAGGCTAACGCACATTTTCGGTCAGCCAAAGCTATAAGGAATAATGCAGCCGATGACACGAAGCATGAATCTGAATTTGAAGCCTTACTGCTGGATGAGTTGGGCGTTCTTAGGCTTGAAATAGCCTTTGCAAAGATATGGGACATGAAGCTTTTTGAGCAGCAGCTCCTGAGCAAAATTTATCGTTACGAGAAGAGTATTTTCGGACATAAACTACCCAACACTCCTATTGCTTATGACGACGTGGATGTTTCAACTCAATCCGTTCCAGAATCGGAATCCATCTCCATAACCAAGATAGAAACACATAAGGTTGCTACAGACACTTTTACGTTTGAAACTGATAAAGATCCCGATTTTGATATACTAGAAAAATCGCCATACAGTGAAGAGAACCCCATACCCTCGCATACTCCTTTGCCCGATGGTGTAATATACAAAATACAACTTGCTGCATTTAGCAAGCAAATTAGTTATGACTTTTTTAAAGGCATGGTTCCAATTACCGCAGAACCCATTAATAATGGGAAAGTTACAAAATATTATGTTGGAAACTTCAAGTTCTTAAGCAATGCTGAAAAAGCGCTCCCAAAGGTTAAATCCAATGGGTTTAAAGATGCTTTTATTGTTGCCTGGCATAATGGAAGAAACGTAGCGCTTTCCAGAGCAGAAAAACTTGAAGAATCAGGAGGAGAAAACTCAAAAGAAGACATGAAATTTCAAACAAGGCAAGATGACAAACTATACGTTATTCAACTGGGTACATATAAAGGAAGGCTTCCTGACGACATAATGCAAACCATAAGAGCACTTGCCCCGGGTAAGGATCTTGTTAGAAAACCTGACGGAAAAGATAGCTTTATTTATACTATTGGTTCATACTCTAACGCAACTGAAGCAACCCGTATCAAGGATAATCTGGTTGCAGGTGGAATAAAAAACGCATTCCTGGTTGCCATTGATTTAGATAATTGATAACTTAGCAAAATAATAATACTGGATAAATGGGGAGCAAAGAGTTTAAAAAGCCAAAATTCATTAAGGATTCCCAGAAGGCAAGCCGATTAAATCATACACTTATAATTTATAACGATGATTTTAACCTGTATGATTATATAATTGATAGCCTCGTAGAGGTTTGTGATCATAACCCTTTACAAGCTGAACAATGCACCCTAATAGCGCATCATAGAGGCAAGTGCGATGTTAAAACGGGTGAGTTCTCGCAACTTAAATCTATGAAAGATGAGTTAACGAGAAGAGGCATCTCTGCAGTTATAACCTCATAAAAGAATGTTTCCAATGATTTTTTCATTTTATTCACATAGCAATTAGCATTATGGCAGGAGTAGTTATCCTCATTTTAATTGGTCTTTTCCTTTTTATTGTAGAGTTTCTGCTAGTTCCAGGGGTAACAATTGCTGGTATTGGTGGTATAGCTTGCTTAGTTGGAGGAATATACTGGGCGTATGATGTGTATGGTAGCACAGTTGGCCATATTACGCTGGCATCAACAATAATTGCTACACTATTAACCATATCACTTGCACTGAGAGCCAGAACTTGGAGAAGATTTATGCTAAACACCAATGTGGCAGGAAGCATAAAATCTGACGAGAATGAGGAGAAAATAAAACCCGGCGATGTAGGGATTACCATCAGCAGGCTCTCACCAATAGGCAAAATCAGGGTAAATGACATTGTGCTTGAAGCAAAATCAACAGGAAGCTATATTGACCCCAAAACGGAGGTTACAATAATAAAATTTGAAGGTTCAAAAGTAATTGTTAAACCAAAATTAAACTAAAAAATGGAAGAACTTGGAATTGGTCTCTATTTGATAATCATAGCCGTTAGTATAGTCGGCTTATGGATTATCCTCTATTTCGTACCCATTGGATTGTGGTTCTCGGCACTGGTAAGCGGTGTTCGGGTTTCGCTACTACAGCTAATCCTGATGCGTTGGCGTAAAGTGCCACCGGGAGTTGTGGTTCAAGCGTTAATTGAAGGAACCAAAGCGGGTATTGAATTGCACAGAAACGACCTTGAAGCCCACTACCTTGCTGGTGGTCGCGTTTCAAAGGTTGTGCATGCTTTGGTGTCGGCACAAAAAGCTAACATCCCACTTGATTTTAAAATGGCAACAGCCATTGACTTAGCCGGGCGTGATGTATTTGAGGCCGTGCAAATGTCTGTTAACCCAAAGGTTATTAATACACCTCCTGTTACGGCAGTTGCAAAAGATGGTATTCAGCTTATCTCAAAAGCAAGGGTTACCGTTCGCGCAAACATTAAACAGCTGGTTGGTGGTGCTGGCGAGGAAACTGTACTTGCCCGTGTTGGTGAAGGTATTGTTTCATCCATTGGTTCTGCCGAAAATCACAAGAAGGTTCTAGAGAACCCCGATTTTATATCCCGCGTAGTTCTTGACAAGGGTCTTGATGCTGGTACAGCATTCGAAATCCTTTCAATTGATATCGCTGATATTGATATTGGTAAGAATATTGGTGCGGTTCTGCAAATGGATCAGGCCAACGCCGACAAGAATATCGCTCAGGCTAAGGCAGAGGAGCGTCGTGCAATGGCCGTTGCGCTTGAGCAGGAGATGAAAGCGAAGGCTCAGGAGGCCCGTGCTAAGGTAATTGAGGCTGAGGCCGAAATTCCAAAAGCCATTTCAGAGGCATTTCGTAGTGGCAACCTTGGTGTTATGGACTACTATAAGTTCGAGAACATTAAGGCCGATACTGGAATGCGCGAAAATATTGCTAAGGATAGCAACGACAACAAGAAGAAGTAAAATACCTGACTCAACAAAAAAGGTGGCAAATATTTGCCACCCTTTTTTTATCCTCAAAAGAGTTATTGCCTATTTCTCAAATAGTTTTGCCCACTCAAACTTTTTACGATTTTTCCATGAGCCTTTATGAAAAACATAGCTTAATATTAGCGGCACCACGCTGGTAGCCTCAGCATACACCATCTGCTCGTAAGTTGTATCAACCTTTCCCCAAGAGGCAGCCTCCTTAAGCGTTGAACTTGAACAAGCCCCATCGCGTGGGTCGGCTACAGTTATTTGTACAGCGTATTTATGCATGGGAACCTCCTCCCCGATTATCTCGGCACAAACCACGGTATCCTGAGCAAAATTCTTTGGAACACCGCCGCCAACCATGAACAGACCTGTAGTTTTTCCAGCAAGCTTAATCTGGGTTAGCTCGCGAAAATCTTTAACAGAATCGATGGACACATGGCTATTGGGATTCTCTACCTGATGCTTAACCAAGCCAAAACCTGCGCTACAATCGCTAAAAGCGGGAACAAAAATTGGCACGTTGTTCTCAAAGCATGCCTGAACCAAACTATTCTTTTTAACAGAGTGCTTGGTAAGGTACCTACCCATTTCACGAATAAACTCGCGCGAGCTATATGCTCCAGGTTTCATGCCATCGGCAATGGTTTTAATGGTGCCATCGCAAACCTGCAGCTCCTCCTCATCAATAAATGTATCGTAAATTCTATCAATGTAATTATTGCGCAGATGATTATCATCAATATACTGAGTTCCCTTGTAATGCTTAAAACCAAGCGCCTCGAAGAAGTCCATATCAACAATTGAAGCGCCTGTTGCAACCACAACATCAACCATATTGTTCTTAACCATATCAACATAAGCCTGCATGCACCCCCCCGCGCTGGTACTTCCTGCTAGTATCAGCCAGTTGCTGCACTCCTTATCGGATAGCATCATCTCAAGTATATCGGCTGCAGCTGCAGTATCGCGCGATGTGAATGACATGTCGCGCATCTGGTTAATTATTGGAGTAGAGTCAAACGACTTAATGTCGATATGCTTAACTACATCTTTTAGTAAATCTTTTTTCTCCATTGTATGTTTTATTGTTTAATAAAGTGTTTTATGCAAATTTATAGGAAAGCAGCTTGTAAATCAACTTGGCAGCCAAAAAGTCCGATGATTTTTCCATAGGGTTTGGGCAGAGCTCCACCACATCGAACCCCACCAAGTTCTTTTGCTCAATTACTTTACGCAAGAATTTAAGGGTTTGGTACCACATTAAACCTCCGGGTTCAGGCGTACCGGTTGATGGCAGAATAGATGGGTCAAAGCCATCCAAATCGATGGTAAGGTAAACATTGTCAGTTAGCAGATTGATGGCAGGCTCCATCCACTTATCGCACTGGGTAATTTTGTGCGCCCAGAAAACCCTTTCGGGATTAAGCCTATCCTTTTCGCCTACATCCATGCTACGAATCCCAACCTGCACAATGGGGCAAACATCCTGAGCACGTGCCATAACGCTGGCATGGTTATTCTTGGACCCCTCGTAGCTATCTCTTAAATCGGCATGAGCATCAATTTGCAGGATGCTAAGGTTTTGGTATTTTTTTGCGTGCGCCTGAATTGGGGCAATGCTTACCGAGTGCTCCCCTCCTATGGTTACCAGAAACTTTCCTTTATTAATATAAGAGAGGCTTTCTGCCATGGCAGCATCAACCATTGCTTCTGGACTATTATTGACGGTTACGGGAGGTGCGGTATATATTCCTTCAAGATAAACCTCGGTATCGGTTTCAATATCGTAAAGCTCCATGTTAGCAGAGGCATCAAGAATTGCGTTTGGCCCTTTATCGGAGCCCTTAACCCATGTGCTGGTTCCATCGTAAGGAATGGGTAACACTACAATCTTTGAATTTTCAAGCGAACTATTCTCTTCTGGTATTCCACCAAAGTTTATAAGGTTCTCTTTTATCATCGGGTTAGAGTAACTATTATTAAAAATTATTTCCACCTGCAAAAATAGTTAAAAAACGCTTGACTTTATATCATTTCAAGTAAAGGGATATAAAAAACGCCCCCAACTTATAACGTTGGGAGCGTTTAGAACGAACTCATGAAAAACTACCATTTAGAATTAGAATATCCTCTACCACCTTGGCCCATCATGCCATGGCCTCTTGAGCCCCTTGAGCCTCTTTTACCCGCTCTGCGAGAGTTGAAAACTGCGCGCTGCTCATCCGTGAGCAGTTTAGATACCTCTGCCCTTTGTGATGCGCCTTTCTTCTGTAGTTTGGCTCTAATAGCAGACATCTCATCGATGGTTTTGTTAATAGCATCCAAATCGTATGTATCTGCCGATTTAAGTGTTTGCAACCTTGCGCGCTTCTCATTTAGCTCATTCCTTAAAGGAGTTACATCTTTAAGGTGATTTGCACGAAGAGAGTTAATCTGCTCCTGCTGCTCAGGGGTTAAATCCATAATACATTGCCCCATGGCCATGCGAGGTGTTCTTTCCTGATTATTCATCATTCCTGTTCCTCGTCCTTGTCCGCGCTGTGCCAGCGCATTGCCTGCCATTATTGTTAGTCCGGCAAAAAGGACCATTGCTGATAAAAACTTTATTCTTTTCATAGTTGTATTGATTTAATTGTTTTAATTGTTTTTACAATTTGTTTATTACACAATTTATTAGCGCTAAATACTTACTTACTCTTGAGTATTATCGTTTAACTTTCTTCTTTCGAATCGTGGGCGACGTTGCATCCTGTCTCTCATCTGCATGCTTTCTCTTGACATCATCCTTTTAAAAAATCGGTGAAGCTGCTGGTATTGTTCTGGTGAACAAATCTCACGAACCTCCAAAAAATGCTCTATTGTTGCCAGCTGCTGCTGCTTATGCAGCTGTGCTATTTCATTAGCCATGCTATCGAGAAAACTTCTGCTGGGGTTGGGACTACTTAGTTCGCTCATCATAAACCTATAGTGTTCCCTTAGTTCTGCTCTAATCTGCCTGGTTTGCTGAGAATGATTCTGCCTGAGCTCTTGGAATATCTTCTCCTGCTCAGGAGATAGATTTAACTCGTTAGCCACCACTTTAAATCGATTGGAGTGCTGAACATCTTCATCAACCTGCTGCTTCTCTTGAACGAACCTATAACCAATGGTGCCCAGTATTGCAAGGTTTATGGCGGCCAGCAAAATAACTGCTCCTACTAATATTCTGTTTTTTGTAAAAAAGTTCATGGTTGCTCTATTTATTGTCATCAACTAGTTCATCGTATGGTGAAAATACTTGGTTTGGGAAATAATCATCGGCCAGCTGGCTCCACTCCTGTTCTGTTGTATTGTAACCTCCGTTAAACAGCATATTGTTAAGTAAACTGCCGATGGCTATACCAAAAACAATACCTGCTGCCGCAATGCTTGCAATGGCCATACGCCTAATTGGAATAATTATTCCGGATAATTTAGCTTGGGGTGAGTGTATTCTATCCCAAATCTTCTGCGCCATAAAAGGGTTCGCTTTAAACTCATCCTTTTCAATTTCAATAGCAGCATAAATATCCTTTAGTGCATTAAACTCCTTATAACATTTAGTGCATGAGTTTAAATGGTTCTGAATTTGTCCCTGCATGTTGCTGTCAAGAGTTCCATCCAGCAGGCCCATCATATTTTTATTTACCTTTTTGCACTTCATTGTGTTTGCTTTTATAGTTTAGACAAGCATAGTTGTTAAAACTTGCGCTCAATATCATTTTTTTTAATCTCCCTTTGCAAATGCTTCTTTAAGTTTGCTTTGGCTCTAAACAGCAACGACTCAACAGAGGATAGGGTAATATCCATTACCTCTGCAATTTCTTTATAGGATAAATCCTGGTACTTACTTAGGATAAAAGCTATTCTCTGATTTTCTGGCAAGATGGCAATAGCCTTTTTAAGCAGCAACTTATTCTCTTGCCTTTCAATATTACTATCCGCCCTATCGCCATTTTCATCTTCTATCTCCAGCTTCTCGCTATCATGCCCTTTTGCTGTAAAAAAAACCTCAATACTGCGGAAAATTTGCTCGCGTTTCTGCTTCCTTACAAAGTTTAACGACTTGTTAACGGCAATTCTGTAAAGCCACGTTGAAAGTTTTGCTTCGCTCCTAAAACCTGACAGCGATAGATAAACCTCAACAAATACATCCTGAGCAATATCCTCTGCATCGGCATAAGACGTAACAAAACCCAGGCATGTTTTTACCACCAGTGGTTGGTACTTATTAACCAAGGTCTCGAATGCTTTCTGGCTATTCTTGTCAACAATTTCGCTTATCAAAGATTTATCGTCCATTAAAAAAATTTACTTTTACCATAAGACACATGCAATTTACAAAACTTGCGGTTGATAAAAGAATTCTGAGGTTCGTTTGCATCCAATTGAGGTTTTATTATACATTTGTCAATTATTAACGCTAACTGCTATGGGTATTCGAACAAAAATAATGCTGGGCTTTATCATATTAGCATCCATGCTATTTATCTCTGGTGCCATATCTATATTTGAGCTAACCAAACTAGGACATTCAATAAAAGATTTGCTAATAGATAACTACAAAAGCATAGATTATTCAAGGAACATGCTTGATGCATTAGAAAAACAAGAGAAATCGATGCTTTACCTTGTTGAAGGAAATTTCATAAAATCAAAAGGTACGTTTCACAAAGCGGACAAATTTTTTCTGGAAAATTTTGAAAATGCAAAAAAGAATCTCACACACAAAGGAGAGCTGGCATATATTGATTCAATTATTCAAAACTATCGACCATATGCGAAGCATGCTAAAGATGCATTGCATAAAGAGGAGCTAACCCTGAGTACATATTTAAGTGATTTTCAACCCCGAGCACATATAACTAATAAACATGTGAAGAATTTAATTACAATCAATCAGCAAGGGCTTCTCAAATCAGCAACTTTTTTAGAAACAAGCGCACAAAGAGCGGTTATTCCTGGGTTAATAGTAATTATTACGAGTTTGGTTTTTACCTTTATTTTTATTTATTTAATTCAGCACTATTTTGTTTCCCCTATTATAAAAATTACGAAGGGTATTAATGATTATGTGAGATATAAAAAACCTTTTGATATTCAACTTGAAACTCGCGACGAACTATGGACTCTTAAAGAATCCGTTACAAAACTTATATCAACATGCAAAATTGAAAGCAAAAAATCAGTAATTAGCAAATGAGGCCTTACATAATATTAAGGTATATAGGTTTAGTTCTTCTGCTATGTTCTGGGTTGATGTTCGTATCATTCCTTATATCATTGTACAATTCAGATAGCGCCCAAATCCCTCTTTTACTGAGTTGTATTCTCACATCGCTTATTGGAGTTTTCCCCATGGTATTTGTACCTCCATCAAGCCAAATATCTCACAAAGAAGGATATATTATTGTTGTTCTAAGTTGGATTCTTGTATGTTTTTTTGGAATGCTACCTTATGTTTTATGGGGAGGAGAATTTACAATTATTAATTCATGGTTTGAGAGCGTTGCTGGTTTTACCACAACAGGCTCAACAATACTAAACGATATTGAAGCATTACCAAACGGACTAATTTTCTGGCGTTCTGCTACCCACTGGTTTGGAGGTGTTGGGGTAATTCTTTTTGTGCTAATTATTGTTCCAGCCCTTGGTAAAGCCCGTATGTCGCTTTCGCGGTTAGAGATGTCGCCTTTGGCAAAAACCAACTTCCATTATAAAACCAATAAGAATTTACGTATTGTAATTGGGGTATATTTTGCACTTACCCTTGCGGAAAGCGTATTGCTATACTCATTTGGCATGAACCTTTTTGATGCAGTAACCCATACTTTTGGAACCGTTGCAACGGGAGGTTTCTCAACTAAGAACGCCAGCATTGGTTATTATAACAGTGCAACTATTGAGATTATAATAACCGTTTTCATGTTCCTCTCAGGCATCCACTTTGGAATGCTCTTTACCATTTTTACATTTAAAAACACCAAATGGTACAAATCTTCTATTCTAAGAACCTATACTGGCTTTATACTTATTGGCATAATAATAACAACATTTAATTTATGGGGTGAAAGTTACGATTCATTTGGTGAGGCATTGCGTTACGCATCATTCCAGGTAGTATCAATTAGTACCACAACGGGATATGGAACGACCGACACAACGCTATGGCCGCCTCTATC
>JBKHAH010000007.1:0-62840 GCA_046542995.1 Bacteroidales bacterium | reverse complement strand
ATTAATACCAACAAACACAAAGGCTGCGAGAAAAACACATAATCTTTTCATAGAACAAAATTTAGGTTTACAAATAGAGCTAATAATTTTTCAACACGGCTAAATTAAATATAAATATACTAAAAACAAACAGTAGTACTAGTTTTTTTTTAACACTTATTAAAGATTTAACACTTCGATGGAATAAAAAATATTCCAAAATTTAATGTGCAAATCTGCATGGCATTAATTTTTCAAAAAAATAGTTTACTATTTAACTATTTTTTTGTTAACAATGGCTAAAATTTCTTGCTCTAAACTGTTTGCTTGGGTTACAAGTTCATCACCTTTGCTTAAAAATTTGTCAATTTCTGCTTTATCGTCCAAACCCTCTGCATTTATTTTTACATTAAGAAATGCTCCCATCACGGCTGAACGAGCGGCTAAAGCACCTACTCCTGCATCGGATACGGAGTTTGGATTACCTATCTCGGCCATGGCTTTCATAACCTCCATGGATCTGTAGCTTACCTCCATCACTTTGTAAGGTATCTCAATTGCATATAGCGTTGCATCCTGAATGGCTTGTTTACGAGCGGCTTTCTCTGCATCGGTGGATTTTGGCAGGCCAAAGGCATCCATTATCTTATTGAATGCGTTGGTGTCCTCATCAATTAGATGAATAAGCTCGTCCATGTAGGCTTTGCCTTTCTCTGCCCACTGAGAGAACTCCTCCCACCGATCGTCCCATCCAGGCTTATGGGATGAAAGGTTAGCCACCATGGTTCCTAAGGCTACACCCATTGCCCCCATGGATGCGGAAACGGATCCTCCTCCAGGCGCTGGTGATTCGGAGGCGGTTTCCTCAGTAAATCCTTTAAGGGACATATCAACGAGCTTCTTCTTTGAGTCGTCCTCTAGCATATACTCAATTATCTTCTTCTTTGGTTCGAAGGGGTAAAGCTCATCAAGACCCATGGATTTAACGGCTATCTTAATAATCTCCTCATCGGAGATCCCAGTTGAGCGGTTCTGCTTATGAAGGAAATACTTTCCCGCATCGAGCATGGCTTTAAGGGGTACTACACCAACCAGTTCAGAACCTGTTACCCTGAGCCCTCTTGACTGAGCGCTTTTGCAGGTTTCCTCAAATGCTATATGCATTGGGGTTATGCTAATATCGGTTAGATTCATGGATATTTGGGCAATACCATACTCATCAATAAACCACCCAATGGCCTTGCAAGCTTTTAGTGTGCCTGGATTCCAAATAACATTGCCGTTCTCGTCAACTGCCTTTTTACCAGTAATGGGGTTTCCGATGCGCTTTGGACGACCACGTTCGCGCACATCAAAGGCAATGGCATTGGCTCTGCGGGTTGATGTTGTGTTAAGGTTGATATTATATGCTACAAGGAAATTACGAGCACCAACGGCCGTAACACCACTCCGGGGATTAAACTTTGCAGGGCCAAAATCGGGCTTCCACTCTTTTTCCTGCAATCTTTTTGGTAATGCCTCATACTCACCCTCTCTGCAATTGGCTAAATTACGACGCTTCTCCTCGAGCGCAGCAAACTCGTAGCAATAAACGCCAATATTAAGCTCCTCTCCTATTCGCTTTGCTAACTTTCTGGCATACTCAACGGTTTCGTCCATGGTAATGTTTGACACGGGCACTAATGGACAAACATCAGTAGCACCAAAACGTGGGTGAGCTCCCTTGTGCTTACTCATATCAATAAGCTCCGATGCTTTTTTAACGGCACGGAAAGCAGCTTCGCACACCTCGTCGGGTGTACCTACCATGGTAACCACGGTACGATTGGTTGCATTGCCAGGGTCAACATCAAGTAACTGAACCCCTTCTACAGACTCTATCTCTGCTGTTATTTGATTGATAATGTTCATGTCACGCCCCTCGCTAAAATTGGGAACGCATTCTATTAGCTGTTTTGTTTTCATTTTTTAATTTGAGTTTATTTATTGATTTATTGATTTCCTGTCATCATTGCGAAACCCTGCTCGGCGAAGCCTGGAGACTTCGCGGAGCTAGAGCGTAAGGGTTAAGGTAATCTTAAAAACATGATATTCATAAGATTGCTTCGTCTCGTCAAAAAAGATGATGATACGAAGCAATGACGTTAGTTATCTGTCATAACCCCATATATAACCGGAAATTTGGGTACGCTCTTACATTGACCTGATAATAAGTTAAACATAATACTACTCTTAAATTATATGTTGATTTAATTTCCAAAAACCTTACGGAGAATTTCGGTTACGCGTGCTGAAGGATCCTTACGGATAAGAGCCTCCTCTTTTGCGATAAGCATAAATAAACCTTCAACAGTCCGCTCGGTTATGTACTCTTCCAAATCAGGATTTACCTGATCACCGCCTGATAACATGGTAAGGCGATTGTAATTTTTTGCAATGGGATTCCAGTAGCTGGTTACCTTAACTTTTGCAATTGATTGCCTAACAACAGGATTGAATTCGGTTTTCAGCTCTTCGGTTGTTGTTCTCCTGAGATACTCGGTTGCAGCGGTCTCGTTACCATTTAGAATTCCCATTGCATCTGAAATTGTCATGCCAATAATTGCATCGCGAAAAATTGGGAATGCCCTTCTGGCCGCATCCTCCGCTGCCCGGTTGAGTGATAGTACAAAATCATCAACAGGCTTTTGAATACCGGCCGATTCAAGGGTTTCTTTAACCTTAACTGCCTCGGGCGGAAAAGGGATAAACAGCTGAGAGTTACCATAAAAACCATCGGTTTTTGAGGCCATCTCTGTTGATTTTTGTGCTCCTACGGTTAGGGCCTCTTTCAATCCTTTAACCACCTCTGATTTAGTAAGCCCGTCGCTTGACTCATTTCCAGGGATACTAAGCGGAAGATCTGAAGGAAAATTAAACTGACCGCAACCAACAACAAGTAGCATTAGGGTAGCTGACAAGGATATCTTCAAAATGGTTGTTCTCATTGTATTCGCTTTTGTTAGTAAAATATTACAAGACATTACGTTACTGCGTACATTCCTCACCATTGAGAATTACCCTATCAACTAGTTTTGTTGTGTATGCATAGGGCATAAACTCGTAATTTGACATGGGTTTTGTAATAAACACATTAGCCACCTTGCCAACAGCAATGCTGCCATGGGTGTAACTTAATCCCATTGCATAGGCAGAATTTAAGGTTACTGCATTTATTACCTCCTCTGGTAGTAATCTCATAATTATGCAACCCAGTGACATGATAAACTTCATATCGCCACTTGGTGATGAACCGGGGTTATAATCGGTTGCCATAGCCAAAGGCAGGCCCGATTCAATAATTTTTCGTGCTGGAGGATACTCCATACCAAGGAAAAATGCTGCCCCAGGAAGCAGGGTTGGCATGGTATCGGAATCTAAGAGCGATTTTATCTCATCGTCGCCCGTAAACTCAAGATGATCGACCGATAATGCGCCGTACTTTACACCCGTTTGGATACCACCAGAAAAATCGAGCTCATTGGCATGAATCTTACCAAGCATACCGTACTTTATGCCTGCCATTAGAATTCTCTCTGTCTCCTCAACCGTAAAGAAACCCTTATCGCAGAAAACATCAATATAGTCGGCCAAATCCTCAGAGGCAACAAGAGGTATCATCTCATTAATAATTAAATCAACATAATCGCCCTGTCGCCCTTTATACTCAGCAGGTATTGCATGAGCACCAAGGAAGGTTGATTTTATTGTAAGGGGTGTAGTTTCATTTAATCGCTTAATAACCCTGAGCATCTTAATTTCATCCTCAACGGTGAGGCCGTAACCGCTTTTTATCTCAACGGCCCCAGTACCAAGAGAAATAATCTCATTTACACGTTGCAATGATTGCTGGTAAAGATCATCCTCCGAAGTATTGTGAAGCAGCTTTGCCGAGTTAAGGATTCCACCTCCCCGCTTGGCAATCTCCTCATAAGACAAACCACGGATTTTATCGACGTACTCAATCTCGCGGCTACCAGCATAAACCAGATGTGTATGCGAGTCGCAGAAAGATGGAAAAACCATACGACCCTCAGCATCAATCACATCAAAACTTTGATCAACAGCCGGGATGTTCTCCATCTTGCCAAAATCGGCAATTATTCCATCATTAATCATTAGGTAGGCATTGTCGATACAATTGAGGTTGGCCATATCCTTCCCTGCAATCCATTTACGTGGGGACTCTTCAGTCTGTACTAACTTCTTGATATTCTTTATTAGTATTGACATAGCTATATTGTTTTAATTGCTACGAAAATAGTTGTTTTTGCTTTGAAAAACAAAGCTGAATTTTTGTTTTAAGGGTTAATGGGGATTTGGTCAGCCTGTTTTAAATGGACTATTGATTTATTTCAATAGTTACATCAACGTTGCTTCTTTTCCTCCAGCAATTTTTGAAGTGATAGCATCTCATCGCGATGGCGAGCGGCCTCGATAAAATCGAGCTCCTTAGCAGCAGATTCCATTGATTTTTTTGCTTTGGCGATGGCTTTTTCCAAAGCATCGGTATTCATATACTGTACTACAGGATCGGCAGCAATATCGGGTTTGGGCACCCCTGAATAATACTTATCCGTTGGAGATTTCCGTCCGTACTCAGCACCAAGTATAGCTTTTCTAGCTTTAACAATCTGCTGTGGGGTAATATTATTCTCCTCGTTATACTTAAGCTGCTTTTCGCGGCGGCGATTGGTTTCATCAATGGTAAACTGCATGGAGTTGGTAATCTTATCAGCGTACATAATAACCTTACCGTTAAGGTTGCGAGCTGCTCTCCCTGCTGTTTGCGTGAGGGATCGTGCTGAACGCAGGAATCCTTCCTTATCTGCATCGATGATTGCTACCAGAGAGACCTCGGGCAAGTCAAGTCCCTCACGTAACAGGTTGACACCAACCAAAACATCAAAAAGTCCATTACGCAGATCCTCCATAATCTCAACGCGCTCAATAGTATCCACATCGGAATGGATATATCGACAACGAATATCCAGCTTGGTAAGATACTTCACCAACTCCTCAGCCATACGTTTAGTAAGTGTAGTTACCAGAATACGCTCATCCTTCTCTGCACGCATGTTAATTTCACCAACCAGATCATCAACCTGATTAAGGCTGGGTCTGACCTCAATTACAGGGTCGAGCAGACCTGTGGGCCTAATAACCTGCTCAACAACTACGCCACCCGAGCGTTCCAACTCATAATCGGCAGGGGTTGCACTTACGTAAACAACCTGACCCACCAGCGACTCAAACTCATCGAACTTTAGCGGCCTGTTATCAATTGCAGCGGGGAGCCTAAAGCCATACTCCACTAAATTATGCTTACGAGAATGGTCGCCCCCGTACATTGCGCGAATTTGGGGTAAGGTAACATGGCTCTCATCAATGATTGTAACAAAATCTTTTGGAAAATAATCGAGCAGGCAGAAAGGACGGGTGCCCGGTTTTCGCCCATCGAAATAGCGCGAATAGTTCTCTATTCCGGGGCAATACCCCAATTCCTTAATCATTTCAAGATCATACTCCACCCTCTGCTGAATACGTTTTGCTTCCTGAGGTTTTCCGATGTCCTTAAAGAATTCAATCTGTTTTCCCAAATCGGTCTGGATATTGGCTATTGCCTGATTGATCCGCTCACGAGTGGTTACGAAGATATTTGCGGGGTAGATGGTGGCCTCGTCGAGCTCCTCAATAAGCTCACCGGACATGGGATCGAACTTTTCTATTGCCTCAATATCATCGCCCCAGAAGATGATGCGATAAGCAAAATCGCCGTAAGCAGCATAGACATCCACAGTATCGCCTTTAACCCTGAATGTACCGTTCTTAAAATCAATCTCGCTGCGCGAATAAAGGCTATCAACCAAACGACGAAGAAGGAGGTTTCTTCCAATGGTCTCTTCCCTCTTAATTTTTACTGTATTGCTATGAAAATCCTGCGGGTTACCAATGCCATATAGGCATGATACGGAGGAAACAACCACCACATCTTTCCTCCCGGATAGCAAGGAGGATGTTGTGCTCAACCTGAGTTTCTCTATCTCACTGTTAATAGAAAGATCCTTTTCAATGTAAGTATCTGTGACAGGCAGATACGCCTCGGGCTGGTAGTAATCATAATATGACACGAAGTACTCTACTGCATTATCAGGGAAAAAAGATTTGAACTCGCTGTATAGCTGTGCTGCCAACGTTTTATTATGACTAAGCACCAACGCAGGCCTGTTGACCCTTTCCAAAACATTGGCAACGGTAAATGTTTTACCAGAACCAGTTACACCAAGCAACGTTTGGTACTCATCATTACGCTGGAGTCCTTGCACCAATTGCTTAATGGCTTCAGGCTGGTCGCCTGTTGGTTTGAAATCGGAAGTAATTTTAAAATTCATCTTGAATTACCAGTAGTATTATGCCCTTTTTAACAAGTTTCAAACTTAATAGTTTAAGTTGAGTTCAAGATATAAATTGTATTTTTTTATCAATAGTGTTCTACAAATTAAAAAAGATGACGAGATTCTACCAATGAAAGATTCGTAACTCGTGATTGGTACAGCCCACCCAAAATATTGGGAATAATGGGGATATGATAGATAATGCTCGTCATTGCGAGCGTACTCTGCGAAGCAATCTATTAATATGTAGAACTTTATAGATTGCTTCACCCACCAAAAGACGGTGGGCTTGCCTACCTTACTGCCTGCCCGACTACAATAGTCAGGCGAGGCGCATAGCAGACAGGCAAGGGTACTTTCCGAACTTAGCAAAGCGATAGCTTTCAAACTTTACTTTTTTCTTGATAAAAAAGTTGCAAAAAATCAAGGCTTACATCATGAAATCTTGAACTCTACGGCTGTGCGGATTTGCCTTGCGGAGTGCAATTACTGCGAACGACCTCTTTTAAACAACCTATATGATTAAGGGAGAGCCGACGCTTCATCGAATGGAGTCTTCAGCGTAGCAATCCTTTAGTACTCACCCTGCAATCCGCCCAACTCTTAAGTTCTACGATTTCACGCTGAAGGCCGAAAGGGTCATAACGCCCATCATCGTTTAGAACAGGAAATCTGTCATTGGTAGTTAAATGTATATCTATCAGGTATTGTGTGATTTGTACAAATCTGTCATTGGATGAACCCACTCAAAAATAGGTGAAAATTAAAAAGCGATGCTAAGGGTAGTAGCATCACTTTTTCGGGTTTAGGTTGGTTCCAGGTTAAAGCAGGCTAGTTTGAAAATATTGCTGTGCCTAATACATCCTGAGCCATTGAACGACGGAAATAGTAGTCCATTGTCTCGAGGAGGGTTTTAGTTTCAATTGGCTTGGTTATATAAGCGTTGCATCCAGCGTTAAGACATTTCTCCATGTCGCCTACAATAGCGCATGCAGTTTGTGCAATAACCGGAGTGTTGGGATTAATACTTTTAATGGTTTGTGTAGCCTGCAATCCATCAACGCCTTTTAAACGAATATCCATTAAGACCATATCAATGGTGTTATTCTGCTTAAACAGGTTGATAGCAGTCTCTCCATCCTCGGCAACAATAACTTGGGCTCCAGTTCTGGAAAGAATGGTTTGTAACAACATTAAACTCGAAATATCATCCTCAACAACAAGAACTACCTTATCTTTCCAAGTGTACTTCATACAGATTTCTTATGTTTTTTTAAAACCAATGCAAGTTATACCATTTATTTTTATTATAAAAAAGTTTTTTGTGTTTTTTTTCAACACTTTACAAAACTAAAAGGATTTAGGTTATAAAAATTCATACTCTTAAAATACTAATAAACATAGCTTAAAAGTAAAATAAACCCGCCAGTACTTCACATAAATAAGAGCATTTAAACTGTGAATTTGGATAGCAACCATACTAAAAGCCGTTTAAATTCATGGTAACGGTTGGTATTAGTAAAAGAAAACCAATGATAATCATAGCCAGAATTAATGGCCAAACCCATTTAACCCACTTATGGTAAGGTATGCGAGCAACACCAAGCACTGCAATTAGAACACCAGAGGTTGGAGTTATCATATTGGTAAAACCATCTCCAAACTGAAAAGCCATGACTGTTGCCTGACGAGAAATATTAATAAGGTCGCTAAAAGGAGCCATAATTGGCATGGTGATAGCAGCCTTTGCAGAACCAGAAGGAATTACTATGTTAATAATTGTTTGTATTACATACATTACGCCAATTGAAGCAATGTTCCCAAAATTACCCATTGCTTTTGACAGACCATATAGAATAGAGTCAATTATTCCACCATCCTCCAAAACAACAATAATACCACCTGCTAACCCAACAATTATTGCTGCCGAGAGAATATCTTTAACACCTTCAAGAAATAATTTTGCAATATCATCGGCAGATTTATTAATTGCCATACCGCTGGCAACACCCATGGCTAAAAACAGGGTGGCAATTTCCATAACATACCAACTATAACCCATTACGCCCACAATTAAAAATACAATTGTGTACGCCAGTAAAAGAAGGATGAAAAAATGAACTGATTTACGGAGAGAAAAGAAACCTAACAATGCAAAAAGAACTGCAAAGGCAGGAATAATACTTATTGTAAATGCCGAATTACCCACCACAAGAGTTGTTAGTGGATATAGGAAAGCAAAAATTGTTAATGAAGTTAAAATAATTCCATAAACAACCCATGCCATAGTAGGTGTATAATATGTTATCTTTTCAGTATCGTCCTGTTCTCTTTGCCTCCAGTAGCTATCCTCCTGATAAACCGGAGAGGCTTTGGGGTTGCGCCTAATTCTATGCGCATAGTAAAGTACAAAGGCAATACCTACGATATTTATAACACCCCAGGCAAACATTCTATACTCAATACCTGAGAATAAAGGAATATCGGCTAAACCTTGCGCAATGCCAATGGTAAAAGGATTTAAAATTGCTCCGGCAAATCCCAAGTGAGCGGCAATATAAACCATGCATACGCCAATAATAGAATCGTACCCCATAGAGATAGCTAGAGGAATAAGAATGATGGCAAATGCAATGGTCTCCTCACTCATGCCAAATATGGCACCAAACAGGCTAAACATAATCATAATTAGCACAATAATAATATTGTCGACACCCAGAGATTTCATCAGCCTGTTGTTCTCGAGCTTTCGAGTAAATCTTAGAAAAACCATTATACCAATATCAATGGCCTTACTCTTGTTCATTATCCAGAAGGCTCCGCCTATCATTAAAATAAAAATGATTATGTTGCTCTGCTTAACAAAACCTTTAAAAAGAGCAGAAAAAACCTGCCAGGTCTGCACATGGGGTTCAACCTCCTCTTTATGCTCATCGGGGAGGTTCTCATAGTAATAAAAAACCATCTCAGTTTTCTCCTCTCCGTCAACCACAACTTTCTCCTCAACGTACTTACCAGAAGGTATAAACCAGGTTAGAATAGCAGCAACAACAATAATTGCAAAAACAATAACGTAAGTATGGGGAACCTTTTTGAGCATGATAAATGAGTTTTATAATGATTAATTTTTTAAATACGCATCCATACCTAATACTATCTTACTGCTATTCTCCCTTAATGGATGGTTGTGAAACAGGGAAAAATAAAGTTACTTAACGAACATTACTAGGTTAAGCTATTTGACAAAAAAATCTAACATGAGTTCCTCGCCCAGATACGCTTTCAACCTATCGCCTATGGCAACTGGCCCAACACCTGCAGGGGTACCTGTAAATATTAAATCGCCAATTTTTAACGTTATAAACTGCGATACGTAGGTTATAAGGTCATCGTAATCAAAGATCATTTGAGAGGAGTTCCCCTGCTGAACGGTACTACCATTTTTATCAAGCCTAAAATCTAAATTGTTAATATCACCGAACTCCTCCTTCTTAATAAACTGGCTAATTGGAGCAGAACCATCAAAGGCTTTGGCTATTTCCCAGGGCAACCCTTTCTCTTTGCAGGTCCTTTGTAAATCGCGCGCAGTGAAATCAACCCCCAACCCAATCTCCTTATAATATCGATGCGCAAATTTTTTCTGAATATTCCTGCCTAATCTGCAGATTTTTAAAACAAGCTCAAGTTCGTAATGTATCTCATTAGAGAATTCAGGGTAAAAAAAAGGCTGATTATTACGCAGCAAGGTGCTATCGGGCTTAAGAAAAAATACTGGTTTTTCTGGTATTGGAGAGTTCATCTCCTTGGCATGGTCCGTGTAGTTACGACCTATACAAATAATTTTCATTAATATAAAAAGATAAATTGATTTTTAAGATTCAGAAACCAAAAGTATTCTATACTAATGATAAAAGCAAAATTGGGCAAACAAATTATTTTTTTCAACATCCTTAACATGAACTTTACACAAAAACATTACATTTGGGGAAACCAAAATCTTAAACCATGCTGAACAGAATACTTTTTGCAACTATATTAGTATGCTTATTTTTCTCGAAAGAAATCATTGCTCAAGCAGACACAAGCGACGAACAGGTGAAATCGGGTTGGAATTTTGGGGGCCTACCCGTTGTTGCATACGACTCGGACCTGGGCTTTCAGTACGGAGCGCTACTAAATATTTTTAACTATGGCGATGGGAGCCGATACCCCGATTTTGACCATAACCTATACATTGAGTGGTCGCGCTTTACCAAAGGCAGCGGTATAAATAGGATATTTTTTGACAGCAAGCAGCTTATCCCCGGCATTCGTTTTACCACCGACCTTAGCTACTTGACGGATGGCACATACGATTTCTTTGGATTTAACGGATACGAATCCGTTTATAACTCGGAATGGAGCGAGGATATATCCAGAGTTTTTTATAAGTATGACAGGGAACTCTTCCGCTTCTCAGTTGATCTGCAAGGAAAACTCCCAATGGAAAATTTTGGCTGGGCAGCAGGCTTTGGAATTTATGATTTTGACATTGGCTCGGTTGACATTGACAACCTGAATGAAGGCAGAGATGCTAATGACCCTGAGAGACTCCCAGACATACCGGGACTTTACGACCATTACATAAATTGGGGTATTATTAATAATGAGGAAGCCAACGGAGGAATAGCAACATATTTAAAAGCAGGTTTAGTTTACGATACCAGAGATTTTGAGCCAAACCCTACAAAGGGTATATGGACAGAGGCTGTTTTTACATACGCACCATCGTTTTTAGGAATTGGTAACGATTTTGAGCATGTAAAGTTCTCATTAACTCACAGGCAATACTTTACACTAATTAAGAAGAAACTTTCATTTGCATACAGGTTGGGGTATCAAGGTACCGTATTTGGAGAGGTTCCTTTCTACCTTCAGCAAAACTTAACAACGCTAATCCTAAGAGGATCAACCTCTGAGGGATTAGGTGGAGGAAAATCATTACGAGGCATTATTCGCAATAGAGTTGTTGGCGATGGGATTGCCTACGGAAACCTTGAACTTCGCTGGAAGTTTGTTCGCTTTCAGCTGCTAAGTCAAAACTTTTACCTCTCGCTCAATACATTTGTTGATGGCGGACAGGTTGTTACCCCAGTTAAAATCAATACCGATGATATTGATTGGGATAACTACAACTGGGATAGTGAAGGAAGAACATTCTCAGAAAATGACTTTTTTAGAGAGGATAGCGAATCGTTACACATGAGTTATGGTGCGGGATTACGGATTATAATGAATCAGAACTTTATTGTTGCCATTGACCATGGCCGACCATTTAGCGAGAAGGATGGCTCTAGCGGAACGTATATTGGACTAAACTTTTTGTTTTAGCCTGGCTTTTTGCTAACTCTATATCTTTCAGAAATATTTGCTACGCTCTATCATCGTGTTAGCTAGTAAAAATACTTTAACACCTGAGCCACGATATAACCTAGGTAGTTACCTATTGCATAGCCAATTATACCAACAGTAAGCCCTGATACGATAACCTTCTTATTGCCAATTGCTGCTGCAATTACTGGTACAAATGGAGGGGAGCAAACAAGTGATGTTGAGGTTATCATAAGCGTATCTGCATCAACCTTGAAAAGTTTTGACAGAATTACATGAATAGTTAATGAGCCAAATACTGCCAATGTAATAAAACCAAAAAGGCCTGGCGTTAAGCCAGCAAACTTTGTAACATCGGCCATTGAGGCAACCACAATACTAAATATAAGAATTAGGTACATGCCCGCCTCAAAGGTTTTATCGATTCTATTTATTGATGGCACAAGCGAAGCAAGGATACTAAGCGTAGTAATTATTAAAATTACAACCACCATTTGCTGATTCTCGTTAACGAGCAAGCTAATTCCCCCTGCTATTCCAAATATCAATACTGCCACCCCAAGAGCAGCAAGTAATGGTATGAATTTTTTACGCGTCAACATTCCTTGATATGGATCCTTCCCATCATAATCCTTATCATCCTGATCATCAATATTAATTGGGAACGGCCTTAGTATCATATGGAAAAACCTCTGCCCCAATGTCATCAAAAAAGCCAGATAAGCAACCGAAATGGCCATATCGTAGGTATGTGTGAGAATGTAGGTATCGGCATCAACATCGAGCATCATTTTTAGCGAAGCTAAATTTGGCGTTCCACCGGTGTAAACCCCAACGAGCATGCCCGAAATCTTCCAGGAGTTGGGCATCTCCCTAAAAATGAAAAAGCCAACAACCACTACCAATGTTATTGAGAATACTCCAATTATTAATGAGAGGAAGGTAACCTTTGCAAGACTTTTCCACTCCTTAATGTTTGCTGAGAATAGAAGCAAGGGAATTGCCAGCGGGATGGTAATTGTTGTGATGATATCCTGTACGGTACTACTGCTCTGGGGAAGAATACCGATATTTCCAACTACTAGTCCGATAAGATAAGCAATAACAACCGCACCTAACTTATTAATGAATTTATACTTATGGCAAAGGTGCAAAATCACGAATGGTGTAAACACATAAAATATTGCGAGGATAGCCATCTCCATATCTAGATATTTTTGGCTAATATAATAATTACCCCAAATATTCTAATAGTTTGATGTTTTTTTGGTTGTAGCGATATTAAAAACAAATACCTTATATTATTATGAATCAATTAATTTAGGGATAGTAAATGAGAATTTCGAGCCTTGCCCAATCTGCGATTCAATGAATAGTTGTCCGCCATGCTTCTCAATAAACTTCTTAGAGAGTTTTAGACCAAGCCCTGTACCCTTCTCGTTATTTGTTCCCAGCGTTGAAAAGTTCTTGGTGTTATCGAGCAGATTGGGCAAGGTTTCAGCTGGGATTCCCACACCTGTATCTGAAACGGATACAAGAAAATCGTTACCATTCTCCGTTATACCTATGCTAATAGCACCTGAGTTAGGTGTAAATTTGATACTGTTACTAATTAGATTCCTAAGCACCGTTTTAATCATGTCAACATCAATAATAACATAGGCACTATCAATTAAATGCTGCTGAACTGTAATGTTCTTTGCTTCAGCAGCACCTTTAGTCAGAGCAAGAACCTGCTCAACTAAAGCTACCAGATTAGTTTTTTCAGGTTTGTAACTGTCTGTTCTTTGAGTTTTTGCCCAATCTAAAAGATTCTCAAGAAGTTTATAGGTTTCCTCAGAAGTTATTTTTAATGTTTGGAGTACTGATTTCGATGTTTCGTCGTCGTGCTCCTCCAAGCCATCTATGTACAAATTAACAAGTTGGTTTATTGAGCCTATGGGCGATTTAAGGTCGTGCCCAATAATTGAAAACAGCTGGTCTTTAAGCACATTGGCTTCCTGCAAGGCCATTTCGGCCTTCTTAATTCTGGTAATATCAGCCATGGTAATAAGCACCTCGACAACCTGATTGTACCTATTGGTAGTTAATCCGAAGTTAACCAGAATATATTTCACATCGCCATTGTGCGTTATTACAGCCTGCTCATAATCTCCTTTCACTTCAACTCCCTGCTCTAAATCGCAAATTAGCTGCTCAAACCTTGTGTTGGAGCCGGGAAGTATGATTTTGAAAAAATCTTTCCGGGTAATGGATGGTCTTTTTATTCCATATCCAAGAATCTCGTAGGCTTCCTCAGAAAGGGCGATATCGTTTACTCCCGGGTAAAACCTAATACTGCCCAACCTTGCAACAGACTGAGCCTGACTAAGCTTCGTGCGACTCTCAAGAAGTTCCTTTTCTGCCCTCTTCATATCGGAAATATCATCAACCAGTATCACCAGATGCGAGATTGTTCCCTGCAAAGTTTTAATCGATTTGAGTGTAACTTTACACTGAATAACCTCCGATTTCTTTGATATTAACCTTTTCTCTAAGGTATATCCATCGCGCTCATGAGTTAAGACCTGATTAAATAGTTTTTGTTCGTTTGGAAGGTCCTCAAAATGGGTTATGTCATCCCAACTCTTGGCCTTTAGCTCTTTATCTGAGTAGCCTAACATTTGAGTTAACTTCTCGTTAAAGCCCAGCCACTCCTTTGCTATGGATATTTCGGCCATGCCAATTAAGTCGGACTCAAAAAATGCTCTAAACTTCTGCTCGCGCTCAGCGAGTTTCCTTTCTGACTCCTTGCGGCGGGTAATATCGTGGGTAATAATAAAAATCATTTCTCTCTCCTCGGTAGCATAGCTCATAAGATTGGCCTCAATCAAAAACACATCTCCCGCCTTATTCCTATGCTTTCTCTGAGCTACTCTATACGACCCCTTCTGCTTACAAAAAGCAATTGCAGCCTTAGTATCGTTAGGCTCAACCGAAAGATTCAAATACGATTCTCCAATAAGCTCGCTGGAGTTAAAGCCATAAACCGTTTCAAACGCAGGGTTTACATCGCTAATTTTATATGTAGAGGCATCAATTACGCAAACGGGATCAATGTTTGAACTGAAGAGCGCTTTGTACTTCTGCTCATTCTCAATTAGAACCTGCTCGGCCAGCTTTCTTTGGGTAATATCCATGATTAAACCCAACACTCTGATTATTTTTCCATGAGATAAGACACATTTACCTCTTATTAAAAAATAACCATAACTTTCGTCCAGCCTTTTTAACCTAACCTCAAATACAAAGCTCTCCTTTTGCCTTAAAATCAACCTCCTAATTTCTGTGATTCTCTCGGTATCATCAGGATGGGTATTTTCACTAATAACATCGAAGGTAGCAGCTTCAAGATTAAAATTAAGAAGAAATGTTTGCGGATTATGCGATATCCATCTAAATCTATTTTTTTCGAAAGAATACTCCCAAGTAGATATATTGCCAATATCCTGCGCTTCGGCCAGTAAATTTTTACTACTAGCTAGTTCACGTTCAGCAATACCCCGCTTTTCAATTTCTTCAAGTAGTTTGGTATTTAAATTCTTGTACTCCTTCACTTGCCTGTTTATCTCATCCTCCACATACTTATAATCGCTCTTTAATGTGCTGATTTTATAACGACCCGCATCATACCTATCTTTAATGTAATGAGAAATTAGAGCTATAATTACCAAGTATAGAATATCGAAAAGTGAATTACTTAACCCTCCGTATAATGATGAATTAACCGCAATAAAAATTAAATTAAAAACAGCCAGGGTAACTGCCTGCACTCTATATGAATAGTTTAATGAAACATATAGAATGTAAACAAAGGGTATGGCTATTAAGTAAGTCCTTGTAACATCATCAAAAGAAGGATTTAGTCTTACCAAAACACCAGATAATGCAACCAAAGAGAATACTGAAAACTTAATGGTAGTATTAAGGTTAAAGAAAGTTTTCTCTTCACTAAAGTTAGCCCAAACTGAATGTAATGGAGTAAAAACCAAGATTGTTAAAACAAAGCCAAAGTAAACTGATAAAGCATTAACAAGCATGGGAGAAGCGATACCAAGCTGATAGAGAAACAAAAAAACAACTGATGCAATTGGGATTGGTAGTATGAATGAAATGAAGAGAAGAAAATTAAGCCTAATGCGCTGTTCACTGTAACTCTGCTTAATCCAAGTTTCTTTGGCGTGATTTAATAAATAAAGTAACAATAACTCAAATACAGGGAGCAATATTAATGTTGCAAAAGGGAAAGTAACATTAAGGTTTGAAGCTGAATGTAGCGCCAGAACGGTATGAGCTAATATGGAAGCAAATATTATTCCCGGCAACACGCTTTTCCCTTTTACGTATACAATACCTGCAGAAATTGCAAAAGCGAACCAAAAATTATGTAGGTAAAATTGGCCCCAACCAACAATAAAAGATAATGCTGCTGCGCCTAAGTATATTAAAGCAACAACAATATTAATCTGTATTAACTTTGCGTTTGAGTTGAGGTCACTCATTATTAGTTAAACTATTCTTTCAGAGTACATATAAAAATAGCGTATTTACAACTGCAAAACAAGATATTTAGATATTTGTTTTTATAATTTAAACCAAAATATACTGCAGAAGTTTAGTTAAGTAGAGTTGGATTGTTTTATAGGAAGTTGGAATGATTTAAAAACGGAAATAATCTATTTTATCACATAGCGAAGATTACTTACTTGAAAATCTAAATATTTTTTTAGCAGCGCTTTTCCCTGCAAGCCATCCGGTAGAGTAGGCAACTTGCAGATTGTACCCACCTGTAGAAGCATCAATATCAATAACCTCACCTGCAAAGAATAAGCCCTTAACAATTTTTGACTCCATGGTATGTGGGTCTATCTCTTTTAGCGATACTCCTCCAGCCGTAACAATGGCTTCGTCCCATTGCCTGCTGGCATTAACTGTAAATTGCAACTCCTTTAACCACATACGTATGGATTTTCGCTCATTCGCAGTTAAACGGGCAAGATTTTTCTGGGCGGCTAAACCTAAATCCTCAACCATGAATATTGCCAAATCTTTAGGCAGCAGCCTTCTGGCCAGGTCAACCACAGCAATTCTGGGCGACTCTTCAATTTCGCGTTGCAACCTTGCATCCAGCTTGTTATGGTCTAATGCTGGCTTTAAATCTAAGTGTAATAAAGGTTTTATACCTTGCAGGAGATAATCAACAATTAATCTGCTTAGCTTAAGAACAATGGGGCCACTAAACCCGTACTTAGTTATTTCAAGCTCTCCAAATTCACTGGCAATATTTTTTTCATTAATCTTTAATGAAAGACTTACATTTTTAAGTGTTAATCCATCAGCCTGATCAAGTTTCTGCTTTGTTTCAACTCCTACTAATACGGGCCTTAAGTTAACTATAGTATGACCACAATTTTCTGCCAATGAATATCCATCGCCTGTTGAGCCAGTTGCAGGATATGATTTACCACCAGTTGCCAAAATTATTGCTTTGCAGCTTACTGTTTCGTTAACTTTTCCAGTCATATCTTCATAGGTAATGGAAACAATGCTACCATCTTTTACATTAACCTTTTCCACTCTCGCATTCGTTTTAAAGACAACCCCCTCTCCCTTTGCCCATTTAACTAAACCTTCTGCAACGTCCCTGGCCTTCCCGCTTTTTGGGAAAACACGCTGGCCGCGTTCAACTATTGTTTCAACACCCTGGTTGTTTAGGAGAGAAATTATATCATCGCTAAAAAACTCGTTAAAAGCATCGCGCAGGAAGCGTGGTTCAGGAAAAACCTCATGAAGAAACTCCTCCATGGGTTTTGTGTTGGTGATATTGCACCTCCCCTTTCCCGTAATACGAAGCTTACGCGCAGGTTTCTCCATTTTTTCCAACAGGAGAACGCTTGCTCCTTGGTTTGCAGCGTTACCAGCAGCCAAAATACCAGCAGGACCACCTCCTACTACAATTACATCGAAATTATTATTGCCCATTAACGCATTAATTAGTTGTTATTGCTTACAGATCTATAAACGGGATACCTCATAAAGCCCTTATGAAAGAAAGGTGAACGCTCATAAAAAAAGTTTAACTGAGCATAAGAGTTCGCGGCAAATTCCTTATCAAGCGCCTTCTTTCTTTCAAATTCATTTTTTAAATCAGCTTCCTCTTCCATCATCTTTTTTGCATAATCCTCAAAAACATAAGGAGAGAAGTACTCCTTACGCTGAAGAATGGAGTTAAAAAAGCCCCATGTAAAGTATGAATCATAAGCCTGAGGCTCAAGCATCTCAACAACAAACTCATTCACAAACTGATTTGTATGTATAACAAGATCTCCTTCAAAGAACTGAACTTTCTGCGTTTTTTTGTGAACCTCAATATCGTAGTGCAAATACCTTCCATTGTAAGGACGCATCCGTGTTTTGTAATCATCAATATAGTATGCCTCCACTTCAATAATGGTATCTGATGGCAGAGGTTCCATTTTTACATTGTTTATTGAAAGCCTATGAACTACCTCATGCCATGCCTGAGGAAGAACATAGTAATCTGGCTTTGCTATGGTTAACGAGGGATTATAATGTCTGTAGTAAGGGACCTCTTTTATGAAAGGCATATCTCTTCTGTAACGCAATCTCTCTCCTCCTGTAACATCACTCTTTACAATCTCTGCCTCATAGCCTTTAAATGGAAGCATTTCGAACTTTGTACTATCTCGCTCCCAATGCAAAACAAACTCCTCCTGATTCTTTGTATATCTATCGGCTTCTTCCTTCAAACTACTCAAAGTTGTCCCATGCTCGTGCGTAAAATGTAGAGTTGCCTTAACAAACTCGTATGTTGCCAATACCCTGTCGCGAAAGGGTTTAAACATGTGCGACTCCGTCATAAGGGTAATGGTGTTGAACATTCTGCCATAACCAGTGGTGTAGCGTGGGGAATTCACCCATTGCTCCAACCCGCTCTCGGGCTTTTGCCCCATTGGTGAAACGTAAGGAATCATCTCGTAACCACTTCTCTCCATTGCTTTGTAAAGATATGGCTCCATAACCTTGTCGTAATAACTGCCAAGCATTGGGGGAAGTTCCAACCAATGATTAGGGATTAAGGTCATTACGTACTGATAATCTGCCCCGTTGGTTGTATGGGTATCAATTAGCAAGTTTGGCTTCCAATGATGGAACATTTGTGCAAAACTCTGTGCATTTTTACTATCCATAGGTGCATAATCGCGATTAAGGTCGAGATAACGCGCATTGGCTCTAAAGCCCTGCATTTTAGGCCCATTTTGATTTGCACGGTTATAGGGCGACCGGTCTAATGATCCGCCAATGTTGTATATGGGTACAATACAAAGGACAGTGCTATCCATTAATGCCCACAAATTTTCCTTTTTGTCAAGAACATCGCGAGCCAGCTTAATGCTAGCGTCAACTCCGCATGGCTCACCAGGATGAATGGCATTATTAACCATAACTATCCTAAAGCCTCTTGCTCTAAGGTCATCAGGATTAAAGTTACTCGTTTTTGAAATAATAAAGAGGTTAAGCGGTTTTCCCGAATCGGTTTTACCATAAGTGAGCAGCTTTGCTTCTTTATGTTGCTTATCCAATGCTTTGTATGCAGATATTGCTTCATAATAAGTTAGACTCTCGTTATTCTCATAGCGAAGCTCAATAAAATTTTCAGATGATGCTCTCATCTTAATTGTTTTGAGAACAAACATTGCGGATAAAAAGGCCAGAACTGCTAAAGAAAAGGGAAGAAAGAATTTTTTCATGGGAGTAATTATATGGTTGATAATCTATATGTATTGCTTACAAGATAACGCCAACAAATTCATTATTCTCACTTTTGATGATTTTAAGCGAAGAAGGTTGAATGTGTACCAAAAAAAAATTGCTATAGCTCCAGCTCTTCCTTAAGCGAAATAAAAAAATCTATTAAAACAGGTGATTGAAGCGATAGCAGCCCATGCGTAATAGCTGTTTTAACATCGTTTTTATCATTTACCAGATGCTTTACTAGTAACTCAGTAATGCTAGAATAATCACCTGGAAATGAACCCGCTTGTTCCAATGCCAACTCAGAATAAAACCTATGCGTTATATAGTACCTATTAACCTGATTATCATGAAAACTACTAAGCATACTATAATTGTTACTAAAATTGGTTAGCCTATTAGTAATATTATCCATTACCATTTTAGGTATTGCTTTAAAAGCTATGCCACGTAGCAAATAAATTTCGAGGTAACGAAATACACCTACATATCCAAAAGCATCCAAATCGTCGGCTGTGGAAAGCAGCGTTAGAATGTCCGTAGAAGGTTTTTGAACAATACCGGGTTGTGCCTTAAGGCTCTTATCGTCATGATGCTCAATGGCATGCAAAACGCATTCAATGTCATTTAATTGTAGTTTAGGGTTTTGTTCAAAAAAGTTCACACAAAAAATTCTGCTTTGATAACCATGCTTCTCGCTTTTATCCTTAATCAAACCCGTATCGTGAAACAATGAGGCAACTAATAATTGCTCAACCAAATTATCATCAATACATTCTCCGTATGAATTAATCTCAGCCATTAGCTGCTTGCAAAAATCCCAAACCCTTTCGTGATGGCTAATATCGTGCGATGGCAAATGAACATTGTGATACAAAGAAATAAGTTGCTGCTTAACAGGAACTAACCACTTAGCCTCAGCGCTCTTAATATGTTGACTTAGATTTGACATTAGTATTATTACCGTCTATAAATCAATAATATGAATAAGACACCTGGTAAAGGCAGTAAAAATAGCACTAAAATTATAAGCAGCTATCATGATAATAAAGAATGTCCTAAAAGTAAATGCTATTTTTTTACCATAACTTGAGTTAAATTTAGCGCAAAAAGAAAAGGCAGAAATCTCTCTCTGCCTTCCCCTCAACGAATAGAATAAGTAATGCCTACACTAGCTGCTTAGCTTCACTTTCAATAATCTCGTATGCTAAATCTAGTATAGTAGTATCGTCGAGCGTAACAATTCCTCCATCGGGTCCTTGCTCATGATGAAATCCTACTGCTTCACCGTTATCCCAGTTTGTTCCTCCAAAATAATTACGAACTGTTTCAACGTTCATTTCAAGCTTATCAGCAATATACTTCATGGTTCCATCAGGTAGCTGGTCTTTAACCCTCCTGAGCTCATTAAATGTGATTGTTTTCGACATATCTTTTGAGTTTTATGGTTGATATATTTATGCTATAAAAATAAAAAAACAAACCAAACAAAAAAAATTAATACTAAATTAACATGAATGAATTAACTAATATTAACAAGGACAAATTGAATATTTAAATAGTGCAAAAAACCATATACCTCCCAAAAAACAATTCACCTGTCTTTTGGTAGACATTCTGGTTTTATTAATATTGTAATCAATTATTTTTTTGTTTCTTGTCCCGTTATTTTAAACGGAATAATCTTGGTTTTGTTTTAAAGTTTTTTTCTTTTTTTTGCGTTTTTACCTATTTGCCTAGTAAGTAGTAAGTTACAACAAAAGGCTGATAATGAATAAAATATCATCAAAAAAAATTGTAGTAACCGATTTTGACGGTACCCTGCTAAGCTCCGAGGGTAGGGTAAGCGATACTGACTACAACACCCTAGTAGAGCTTGGTAAAATGGGAATAATCAGAGCCATTGCCACCGGGCGGTCACCTTATTCATTTACCAAAGTGGTGGCTTCGGATTTCCCTATTGACTACCTGATATTCTCCTCTGGCGCTGGTACAATGAACTGGCAAGTTAAAGAAATCTCCTATACAACAGAACTAACTCCCAAGGAGGTACAAGGAATTGTAAATGAACTTGTGAACCATAATGTTGATTTCATGGTGCATGAACCTATCCCCTCTAACCACCGATTCCTTTACCATAAAACAGGAAGCAGCAATCCCGACTTCGAACGAAGAATTGATATTTATAATCAGTTCTGCCAGCCCTTCATACCGGGTGTACTGTACGATTCACCCGCCACACAAATACTGGCCGTACTACCTTGCAACGTTGGCTGGTTTGAAAATCTTAAAAAACGATTCCCCTCTGTTAAGGTTATTCGTGCCACCTCCCCATTAGATGGCACATCAATTTGGATGGAGATCTTTCGTAAAAACGTATCTAAAGCCTATGGTATTGAATGGCTTTGCAGAGAGCTCAACGTTAAGCCCAATGATGTTGTAACCATTGGGAACGATTTTAACGATTTAGATATGCTCTGTCAGTTTGATAATAGTTTTGTAGTGAATAATGCTCCCTCTGAGTTGAAAGAGCAGTTCCCTCAGGTTCAATCAAACAACAATTCAGGCTTTACCGATGCGGTTTCAAAGGGGCTTGGAATAGAATTTTAATCAAAACAAATCTTTACCTGCTATTCGGGGTTAAAAGGAAAGCCCCTTGACATCCCTAATAATGTAAACATCGTAATCGCCAAGAAAATCGAAACCAAACTTTTTATACAAGCTAATTGCAGATTTGTTGGATTGGTGCACCTCTAGCTTAATCTGATAGCCTTTCATTTTGGCATACTTTAAAGACTCAACCGTAAGCATTCTGCCTATGCCTTTTCTTTGGAAAGTTGGCAATACGCCAAAATGATGAAGGTGTAACCTCCTGCCATCAAATGTCATCCAAGATGTTCCAACAGGTTCTCCTCTATAATCTGCAACCAGCATTTTACCTCCCATAGCAATGCTTTGCTCAATAATTTGCTGATTATCGCCTCGGCGGGCACCGCCAAGACCTGTTTGCCCCCATAAATCAATAATCTTGGGATAGTCTGAGGGAGAATAATCTCTAATTACAATATCTTTCATAGAAGATAAAAACTAGTCAATTCCATGCTTCTTAAAGTAGGGAACATACTGCTTATCGGCTCCCATGATATGGTCAATAAACCAGTCGCGCAGAAATTCAATTACCCTAACAGAAATGGAAGATTCTTTGTTTTTCACCTCCTCTTTAAACTTTTCCACTTCGTTAATAAAAATACCATGTAACCTTTTGTGCTCGTTAAGGAAAGGGTAATCAATCCTTTTGAATTGGGATTCTTCATTTCTGAAGTGATTCTTGGCATAATCGTCCAATTCCTGAATTATTTCAGCTACAAATTCATGGGACTTGCCCTCGGATAAAGAATCGTAAAGCAGATTCATTAGATCTAGGAGTCCCCTATGCTCTGCATCAATACTATTAATGTTAATGCTATAATTTTTACTCCATTCGAATAGCGGCATGCTTTTTTATTCAAAGATAAGGCAATTTTTCGAAGGGCTAATCCATGAACTTGTATCCTACTCCTTTAACAGTTTTAATGTACTGCTCACCTATCTTCTCTCTTAGCTTCCTGATATGTACATCAATGGTTCTATCACCAACAATAATATTATCGCCCCATACGGATGCGAAAATCTCATCGCGTGTGAAAACTTTCTGTGGCTTGGTATAAAGGAGAGCAAGCAGCTCAAACTCCTTTTTGGGCAAAACTACTTCTTCACCATCCTTAAAAATTAGATAGCGCTCCTTATCAATAACAATTCCACTCTCAGGAACAGGAACATTCTCCTCAGCAATAATCTGATGACCAGCCCTTTTAAGCAGCGCCTTAACCCTGCTTATTAAAACCTTGGGTTTAATTGGTTTAGTTATATAATCGTCGCCACCCGCATCAAAACCAGCTATTTGAGAGTAATCCTCGCCCCGGGCTGTTAAGAAAGCAATCATAACATTGCTAAGCTTCTCATGCTTTCTAATCTCTTCGCAAGTCTCTATGCCATCCATCTCTGGCATCATTACATCAAGTAAGATTAGATGCGGTTGAATTTCTTCTGCAAGCTTAATGGCATCGTGCCCATTGTTAGTAATATGCACCTGAAAGCCCTCTCTACGTAAATTATAACTGATAAACTCAAGGATATCCGGCTCGTCGTCAACTAGAAGAATCTTATAATTTTTGTTTTCCATTAACATTCAAATTAGAATAATTTAAACCGTAATGATATTGCTTTTCAAATTTACCATTTTTAAGATAAAGCTAAATTTCCGTGAAAAAATTATAAGTTTTTACCTAATAACGGACATCCTCTTAGAAAAGAACCTACCATCCTCAACTTTCAATGTATAAATGTAGGTGCCATTTGATAACGTAGAAGCATCAAATTGTATGGTATGGCTTCCTGAGGGCAGCTTCTCACTATCAACCAGCGTAGAGACGCAACGACCCGTAATATCGTACACCTTAAGGGTTATCTTTTGATTTGTGTTTAGGTTAAACCCAATACTAGTAGCATGATTAACAGGGTTAGGATAATTTTGCAGCAGTATATTATCATCTGCATTGTTAGGTAGCTGCTCGTTTACCCAAACAGAAACCTCAAACTCATCTTCGCCTCCTGCCTGCCAGTATCTGGCTGCAAATTCTTGGAAATACTCGTTGGCAACGCGTTGGTCTTGAATTATAATTGTATTCTCATCGTTGCTGAAATTTGCATTTGAAGACCAATTATGAGAACCGGTAATAATTTTTGAGTTTGCGCCAGTAGCCTCTCCATCAATAATTGCATACTTGTGGTGGAGCAAGCCAAAATCGGCCTGAGAGAAGTGATGCACATCGGCCCAGGAGCTAAGATAATCCCACTGGGAGCCTTGTAATGTTATTGCAGCAACTGTTCCGCGTACTTTGGCTCCATCGTCAAACTGATGCTTCATTGCATCAACCAATGATTTTCGTGAAATTAAATTAAGAGCGAGGTCAATATTTGAATTTGCAGTAAGAATATTACGTATCATGTGAGACTCCGCATTGGCTTGAGGGCTAAAATGCACCTCAATCCTGGTCTCATCCTCTCCCACCCAAAAAACGGATGGATTAACCACCTTTTTGTATGGGCCAAACTGAGCAGATGAACTATTGAAACTACCTGACTCCCCGCCCCACATCTGGTTAAACTCATGCCAGTAGGCTCTTGCCACGGCAACATCCTGTATCACCAGCATATTTTGAAACTGATCGTAGGTACCCTCGTCTGTTGCGTTCCATGAGCTGGTGATAATCCATGTTTTGGAGGGATCGCTATGGTGAGCATCAATAACAGCAAACTTATTATGCATCTGCTCATTGCCGAGGCTCTGAACCGCCTTAACTCCCGCTTGCGCCAACTCAGTTATTAATGGATTCTCAGTACCTGTATGTCCGGTTGCAATAACCCTAACATCCACTCCCCGGTTGTGGGCCTGAATAATCTCATCAACAACAGCAGCTCCTACATCACCGCTCAAACTATAGAAGGCAAACTCTGCGGTTTCTTCAGCTAACTGGATGTACTCTATTAGCTTTTGAGAAAAGTCAGTATTACCATCAGCCTCCCTAATTGTTGCCAGTTCGTGAACAACATCCTTATTAAAATAGGTAAGTATTTGCCCCGATGTTTCAACGGGAGAGGCAGTTGACGAAATGTAGATTGCTGTTGTACTCGTATCCGTATCAACGGCAGAACGAAGCTGCACTTTATATGCTGTTGCAGGTTCGAGCCCATTTATGGTAAGGCTATGCGTAGTTTTTGGTTCCTCATCAACCACATTGCCCAGCTCTAATGATGAGGTAGTGCCGTACCTAATCTCGGAATGTCCTTCCTCCTGCGTTTCCCATTCAAATGTTATTGAGCTATGAGTTGATGATACCTCATAGGGAGGCAGTGAAAGGATGACTGGTCCACTTAAATCGACAATATCATCAGTAAAACGAGGTAACAGCTGCTCTGTGCCGTTGTAATGACCTGCTACTCCTGTGATCTGGGCAATACCAGTTGGGATTCCTGTATCGGGAATATCGGTATAGCCATCGATTCTTACTTGTCCTGTGCCTGATAAATCTGTAATATCATAGTTTGTATTACCAGAAAAGGTTGATGATTCCGTGGAGAATTCTACCTCATTAATTGAGACCAGCATTCCTTGGTAATCGCCGCTATTTAGCTGATCTAAAGTTATCTCAAGAGGTTCAATAACAGTATTTGTTTCCGGAACAACCTCAAAATCTGTTTGATTAACAATCTGCATAAGACCGTAGAACTCGCCAATTTCGCCCGTTAAAACAATGGAATCACCTACAACAGCACCAACCAGCCACTCTTCACGCATTATATCATTACTGTACCAAGCAATACCGCCTGTTTCGTCCTGAATGTAAACTGGCCCTGCAAACTGATGGGCAACGGTTACAATGCCAGCCACAGTAACGCTGGTTCCCGGAGGTAAATCACGCGCTACGTCAATTGGTATTGGGTCGGTATTATCGAGCGTTTCGGCCAATATATTTACTTCAAAACTGGGGTTCTCAGAATCGTTAGAATTTATCGTTAGCGTAGTGCTTTTGTTGCCAGGTATGGTTGATTCATATACTAAATTAACAGTAACCGTTTCCAGCGAAGCAAGGGTTCCTGCAATATCCTCACTGAGCGAGAAACCATCGTCGCCATTGAAGCTGTAATCAGAAATAATCAAATCTTCATCACCTCCATTACGTATTTGTAGGGTTGCTGTAGCTTCTCCGGTATTTTGTCCAAAATTAAAAGTCTCCTGATGCCCGAATAAAATATCGTTAATTCTGACAAGAATGGTTGGTTCGGGCTGAGTTTCTATGTAATCTACTATGTAAACATCATCAATGTTAATTCTGTCACCTGCCGTTTTTTCAAATTGTAAACGGATATTTCCAGTCACTCCACAATCCAAAGTATACTGCTGAAGGTCAGATGTTAGAGTGATTGCATCGCCTAACTGCGTCCAAACCTGCCCTCCGTCAATAGAATAGCTAACCTGAACTACTCCTCCTGTATTTGTTCCAAAATTTGCAGCATAGAATGATAACTCTTGACAACCATTTGGATAGTCAAAGTTCATTCCAATATGGCCATTACGTATTCGGGCAGATTTAGCTCCATTCTTTTTATCTGATGAATGCGCCCCTATCAACGCATCGATAAAGATCCATTCCCCAGTTTCAAGCTGATCTAGGGTCTCGTCATAGGACGACATAGTCCCCTGCTCAAAATCCTCAAAAAGTTGAGCGTTAGCAGCTAAGTAAATGAATAGGAAAGCAAAAACTGTAAGTATTCTTGTGATAGTATTCATAATAGGATTTTTATTAAAAAATAACGCTGTTAGAATTTGTAAAAATATAAAAAATAGCAATGGATACCTATTTAATATTCCGAATCATTTTAAGGTCATTTTTTCATAAAACCAAAAAAAACTTTAATAGCAAAAAAAACATCAAATCATACTAACTTATTAAATACCTGCCATATAAGACTTATAAAACAATGTGAATTAACCATTCCTTAACATACCCTTCTTAAAGTTAATAATTACATAAACCTATTTTAATCCCATAGAAATTATTCCATGCTAGTTTTGCCAATGTAAAATTTGAACAAAATTTCACTTTAATAAACCCAAAAAAACAAAAAAATGAAAACAAATTACTTGAAAATCACATTTGCAATGATGCTTGGATTAGCAATGGTATTTACATCATGCGAAAAGGATGATCCAGACCCAATTGACACAGATCCAGATGAAACTGGGAACGAGATTGTTACAGAGAATATTACAGCCAACACTACATGGACTAGCGACAAGGTATATCAACTTGCGGGTAGAATTGCAGTGGAAGATGGTGCTACTTTGACCATTGAAGCCGGTACTATAATTAAAGGAGAAGCCGGAACGGGTCCAAATGCAACAGCATTATTAATTGCACAAGGGGGAAAACTTATGGCAGAGGGTACAGCAGATGCTCCCATTATTTTCACCTCTATTGCCGATGAAATTACTCCTGAACAAGTTGCCAATGGAGACTTTAAAAGTCCTAACCTTGACCTCACCACTAATGGTTATTGGGGAGGCCTTTTGGTTATGGGAAAAGCTCCCATTTCGGTAGCAGAAGGGTCAACTGCTCAAATTGAAGGGATTCCTTCTACTGATGAAAACGGTAGATACGGTGGAGATGATCCTGAAGACAACTCCGGCGTATTTAAATATATTTCAATACGCCATGGCGGAAGTAATATTGGTGAAGGGAACGAAATCAATGGTCTCACTCTTGGTGGCGTTGGTTCAGGAACCATTATTGAAAATATTGAGGTGGTTGCTAATCAGGATGATGCCATTGAGTGGTTTGGTGGAACTGTAGATGTAAAAAATGCAGTTGTTGTATATCCTGGCGATGATGGAATGGACGGAGATCAGGGATGGAACGGAACCTGCGAGAACTTTGTTATTATTGCTTCTGATGACCACCTTTTTGAACTTGACGGCATTGAAGGCGACAAGGATGATCCTGCTGTGATTGCTGAATTTGGTGCTTATACTTTCAAAAACGGTTATGTAATTGCTAACACCGATGCGGTAACCTCCAGCGATCTTATCAATCTTGATCCTGAAACTTATGTTCATTTCGAAAATATTTTCTTTACAGAAATTGAAGATGGTCAGCAAATTACTTTGAAGGGTGATCTTACTCTACCTGATGATTTTTTAGAGGGTGTGAATACTTCCTTTACAAATGTAGTTCTTAATGTTGACGATGTTGCAACTTACATTGATGGAACTGCTACTGGAATAGCAGCCGGAACAGCCCCTGCAAATCCATCAGCAATTGATCTGTCAGTATTCAGCTGGACATGGGCGCATCAGGCTGATTTAATTGTAGCATGGTAGTGAATATTTGATACTTACCAAACTTATAGAAGCAACGACCTGTATGGTAAACACTATGCAGGTCTGTTGTATTTAAAAAAAAAATACTTCACAGCAAACAGAAAATAAAGATGAAGCGCATATTTTTTACTTGTTTAACATTAATTCTTACATCCATTGCTTATGCCCAGGAAAAAGGAATCATCAGAGGGACGGTATATGATGGTAATACTGGAGAAACGCTAGTTGGAGTAAGCGTTGTTATAAAAAACACCTACATAGGAACAACAACTGACCTTGATGGAAAGTTCTCTCTCGATGTTGAGTCCGGAAATTATGATCTTCAGTTTTCATTCATTTCTTACCAACCTGTTGTTATTGAGAACGTTGTTGTAAAGGCTAATGATGTTACAGTTCTAAACGACCTTCAGCTAAGAGAAAGTTCGGTTGAACTTGAGGATGTTGTGATAACAACCAGAGCCATCAGAAATACAGAAGCAGCTTTACAGACTATAAAAAGAAGATCGGCAGTGATGCTTGATGGTATCTCAGCTGCAAAAATTGAATTGATAGGCGATGGAAATGCTGCGGAAGCAGCAAAACGTGTTACTGGAGTAACTGTGGAAGACGGAAAGTATGTTTATGTTCGCGGATTGGGAGACCGATATTCAAAAACCACACTTAATGGCATGGATATTCCCGGATTAGATCCCGACCGCAATAGTTTGCAAATGGATATTTTTCCTACAAACATCATTGATAATATGATGATTAGCAAAAACTTTACTGCCGATTTACCTGCTGATTTTACCGGTGGTTTGATGAACATTACTACCAAAGATTTTCCTGATAAAAAAATATTTAGTGTATCGGCAGGAATGGAATATAACCCTAAGGTTCATTTCAATCCAAACTTTCTAACTTACGAGGGTGGCAATACTGATTTTCTTGGTTTTGACGATGGAACAAGAGCTTTGCCTGACTACATTCCTAATGAAAACCAGCTGCTTGCCACACCATCTAATGGTCCTGGCTTAAGGGATTTTGTAAATCAGTTCTCTCCAATACTCGGCGCTAAAACCAAATCTATGTTTGCCGATTACAGTATGGGGATATCGTTTGGAAACCAATTTGATATCGGCTCCAACACAGAAAATAATTCTAAACTGGGTTATATCTTCTCATTATCCTATAAATCAAGTTCTAATTTTGATGACAATGTGTTATACGGAGATTACAAAATGAACTCAAGCAGCTCAAATTACGATATGATATATTCGACACTTCAGGAAGGAAGCGTGGGAAAAAGAAATATTCTTATTGGTACATTAGGAGGGCTGGCATACAAGAATAATTATAATAAAATTCGCCTTACCGCTATGCATTTACAAAGCGGAACAAGTAGTGCAGGACAATTTTCAATAGATAATAATGGTTTAGCAGCAGGACAGTCGGGCTACATTGCTACCTCTGACCAGCTACAGTATAATCAACGGTCGCTTACCAATATACTGTTACAGGGTACTCATGTTTTTGATGAAAAGAACTGGGAAATAGATTGGTGTGTCTCTCCAACCTTTTCAACTTCAGATGATCCAGATATAAGAAAAACGGCATTCACGCAAGAATCTAGTGGAGATTTTGTTTTTAACGCTGGAGCTGCCGGATATCCATCCAGAATCTGGCGAGAACTCAACGAAATTAATAATTCCTCAAAAATTGATTTAACAAAAAAATATAAAATCAGAAATAAAAATGCTGTGCTCAAATTCGGTGCTAACCACAATTTTAAAAATCGTGATTACGAGATTATTAAAATGGGGTATCAGTTTACACAAATGTCTGCTACTTATCCCGAGGCTGATGCATCGCAATTATTACAACCCGAAAACATATACGACGGAAACAGCGGATATATTTATATGATACCTGAAAGTAGCCCATCAAATGCATACAAATCAAACGTTCACAATACAGCTGCATATGTTTCCAATGAATTTTACCCCTTTTCCAAACTAAAAACCATTGTCGGATTAAGAGTAGAAAACTATGTAATGCGACATACCGGACAAGATCAAAATGGTTCCAGAAAACTTGATGACGAAAAGGTTTTGGAGTCAACCGATTTTTTCCCAAGCATCAATTTCATATTTGAGACTTCAGAAAAACAGAATCTGAGGGCTTCTTATTCCCGGACCGTGGCACGACCATCCTTTAAGGAACTTTCCTTTGCTCAAATTATTGACCCACTCAGCAATACAATTTTCAATGGAGGACTGTATGCTGTAGATGAATGGGATGGCAACCTGAGGGAAACCTACATCAATAATGTGGACTTAAGATGGGAAATGTTCTGGGACAGGGGGCAAAATGTATCAGCTAGCTTCTTTTATAAAGATTTTGATGCCCCAATCGAATTGGTTCGTCTTACATCAGGAGTAACAAGTACAGAGTATCAAGCCCGAAATGTTGGCGACGGAACTTTATACGGAGTGGAGTTTGAATTCAGTAAGAGTTTGGAAATGTTATCGTCTGTTTTAAAGTATTTCAACATTAACGGAAACATAACGCTTACAAAATCGGAAATTGAGATGACTGATTCGGAATTCAACTCACGAAAAGAATTTGAAAAAGAGGGACAAACCATTGAAAAAACCCGCAATATGGCCGGGCAATCTCCCTTTGTGATTAACGGCGGTATAAGCTACAATAATTTTGAGAAAGGACTTTCAGCAGGGCTCTTTTATAACGTTAAAGGTGAAACGCTATCAATTGTTGGATCTGGTGTTTTTCCCGATATATACGTTAAGCCTTTCCATAGCCTTAACTTCAGCTTAAATAAAAATTTTGGAAAAGATCAGAATACATCAATCGATTTTAAAGCAACAAACCTACTTAACCAAAAAAATTATAGCGTGTTTAAATCATTCAACGCAACGCCTGAAGTTTATAATAGACTATACTCAGGAATAACTTTCAGCCTAGGATTTAATTATAAATTTTAATATACTTTAAACATTTTAAACTAAGTTTACGTAATTATTACTTTAAGGTAATGGAAGTGTAAGATTTCAATTACCAATCTACTCAATAACATGTAAAGCAATGAAAAGACTACTAATAATATTTACTCTTTGCGTTTTTGCATTCAGCTCATACGGACAAATAATTGTTAACGAAGATGGTATCTATACTAATAAAGACAACCAGCCCTTTACCGGTTCTTATGTAGAAAGATACTCAAATAGTCAAGTTAAAGTTGAGATTAACGTAAAAGAGGGAAAGTTAGATGGTAAATACATTACCTATTTCGAAAACGGACAAATAAACGAGATCCGCACGTACCATGAGGGAATGAAGGATAATCGTTGGGAAACCTATAATGAACAAGGAGTTAAAATTGCAGAGGCTAACTTTAACAATGATAAGAAACACGGCAAATGGTTAGTCTGGGACGAAAACGGAACCTTAAGGTACGATATGCAATATACTCAAGGAGAACGAGCGGGGACATGGATTATTTATAATGAACACGGCGAAAAAGTATCGGAAAAGAATTACGATGAGTAAATCCATATTTTTTTTGTAAGAAGCTAAGGGGTTGCGTGAAAATAGCAGCCCCTTAGCTTTTTTTTATATAACCCAAATTGAGTGATTCTGCCCAATCGAACAGAAAAATGTAAGTATTGATTACTTGATTATCAACATAATATGGATTATATTAATCGTTCTCCCTTTCCAATACGTAGCTGAGTACATTAATATTTTACTAAAAAAAAATTCATTCCCTGTAAAAAAAATCAACTAATAGAAAACCTTTCCATTGTAAATTTTAATGCAGTATATTCGTCTATCAATATTATTAACATAAAACCTATCATACCATGCGTACAAAACTTTCAAGTTTATTAACGGTATTGTTTATAGCACTACCCCTTTTCGCTTTGTCGCAAGAGCAGATAAACCTTCCTGGTTTTGGTCAACTTCCCGTTAAAAAAGATGGTTCCCACTTTACCGTTGATTTCCCCAAGTACGGCCAATTCACCTTTACTGGGAGCATTGACCCCTTAGCATTGGAAACAGAGGCTACCATTGATCAGCTAAAAAAGATTCCCGGTTATAGCATCCTCGCTAACCTCGGACTAAAAGATATTAAACTTAAACTATCGAACGCAGGCTTTGAGATTGAGGCCCTGGCTGATACGCGAAAGAACCTGGCGGGGCTTTTTAACATGCTAAATGTAAGCGAGCCTCTAATGAAAATTGGGGCAAAGGTTACCTCCAAGGGCTTTGCTCTATCCGGAGTGTTGGATTTTACCCGTAAACCCATAGTGCTCAATCTGGTACCAGATCATACCCGGTTCACTTACGAGAAGGTTAGCATTGAGGCCCAGGTTGGCAACACAGGAGCGAACCCAGAGCCTGGTATCACTGCAAAAGTTGAGATGCGCATGAAACCCACCAAGTGGGATCCGGATTTGAAAACCATCATGGAGGTTTCTTACGATCTTATCTCGCAAGAGATAACTGCCTCAGGATCTATGGTTGATACCTGGAAGAATCCCATTGGTATTTCCAACCTGCTGAAAAAGGATGTGATGACATTTACTAATACTGCTATCTCATTGGGATGGATTCCTGGAGCCCCCTCTCCCACAACCATCGGTTTTGCGCTTGAGCAAGGCAAAATATTTCATCTCGACTTTGGTATCATGATGTCACTCTCGCCCGCCGATGGGGAGATCGCCCTGTGGGGATTCAGAGACAGGATGACCATGAACGATTTTACATCCATCCTTCGCGATGGTTTCGGGCTCAAGGTTCCCAATGTGTTCCCCGAGGATATCTACATTGAGAATGCCAACATCTTGTTCTCACCTAATGGCGGCGAGGTTGGTGAGTTTGAAATAGAATCAGGCTTTGCCATGAATGGCAAGGCCAAGTTCTTAGGCGCCGTTGAGGGCTCGCTTAACTTTCATGCCAACATGGACGATGGTTTTTTTGTGGACCTTAATCTTGATGCCGCATTTAAGGAGGCCCTGATGAAGGAGATTCGCAAGGCAAAACCTCTGGCTCCAATTATGGACCAGGTACTTAGCACGCTGGAAGTACGGAAGGTAAGGCTTAACTTAGAGGCGGGCGCCGATTTAACGCTAAAAGGCCAAACCAACGTACATATCAGCGTTATAAACAAGCCCATTAAATTCGATTTTCAAGGGAGCTTCGATCCACAAACCCTAGCCAAGGAAATTGCAAAACGTGTGGTGGATGTTGCTGGAGGTGAGGCGGCAGCAGCGGTTAAGAAGGTTGCCAGCAATGCGGCTAACGCCTCAATCAGAACCGCCAAGGCCGGGTACAATAAGCTGGGGTACTACGCAAAGCATGCCTCTACCTGGAAGGATCATGCAACGCACGGCTCCAGGGTTCCCTTCACAGGCAAACTCATTCACCCTTCCTGCTACGATAAATGTGTTCCCGACAGGGCCAAGAAGCTCTCTAACCCAGTTTACGAAAGTTCAAACAAAGCGGTGAAAGATTTTTATGATAAAGTTTATCCCAAAGTAGCGGAGGTTGCAGACAAATCCCTTCGGGTAAAATATATTAAAGATGACTGGAACAGGCTTACGAACAGCATCGACAACAACTGGGAAAAAATCATCAGAGATGACCACTACATGGGATACGACAAGGACCAAAAGGATGTACAAAAGTTAGGTAGAAGATACCGGGAGCTGGTACGAGCAAAAAAACAAGAGCATGTAAACTATCGGAACAAACTTTGGAATAAGTTGATGACCGAGCACCGTGTGCCCGATTACATACTGAATATGCCATCAACCATTGTCCCAACAGGGAGAAAGTTCTATATCCAATCGGCAATGAATTATGGAAAAAACAAAGGCGGTTACTGGGATGTTCCCGGAAGGCCAGAAACTATCAAAAAAGGATCAAATATTCAGGTTTGGGATTTGGATAGTGGTCACGATCGTACATATTCGTTTTACAATTCAAAGGAGAAAGGATACTACGAAATAAAAATCGGGAATACGGTAAATTCTCGTATCGACATTCAAGGTGGGAAGAAAGATAATGGAACCAGCGTTAAAACATGGGAAAGGCACCGGGGGGCCAACCAACGATTCAGATTCTACCATCTGGGTGATGGCCGATTTAAAATTTTTGACAGGAAGAGCGGAAAACCGATATGCCTAAGCGGCCGCAAAAATGAAAATGGTACGAATGTTCATATCTGGGAAGACCATGATGGTGACTGGATGGAGTGGTACCTAATTGATGCGGAGACCAAAAAACCTTTTGTCCCGGTTGAAATCCCAGTGGGCAGCGCATTCCACATACAATCGGCAATGAATTACGGAAAGGACAACAACGGATTCTGGGACGTTCCTGGATACCCTGAAATAATTAAGAAAGGTTCTAATATTCAAATATTTACTTTAGATGAAGGGCACGATCGAATATTTAAGCCCATTCAATCGGTTGATATGGATTACTATGAGATTCAAATAGGTAATACCTCTTCAGCAAGAGTAGACATAGACCATGGCAGAGCTAAAAACGGAACCAACGTGAAGGTATGGGAGCGCAATGGTGCCAAAGCTCAACGCTTCACCTTTTTCCACTTGGGTGATGGACGTTTTAAAATATACGATAGGAACGGTATGGTAATCTGCCTTGCAGGTCGTAAAAACGAAAACAGGACAAATGTTCATATTTGGGAAGACCATAATGGGGCCTGGATGGAGTGGCTCCTTATAGATACAAAGACAAAAAAACCGTTTGTTCCTGATTAATAATACATTCCTTTTTCTTAGAGTATTCCCGCGCTGCCGCACGAGTCGCCTCGTGTGGCTTCTGCGGGGAAGCGCGCAGGCGTATGATCCAACTCCCGGTATTGCTTCTGCAAATTACAAGCCCTAAACTAAACGTACATTAGCAGTTTAAAAAAGAGTTTACTATTACTAATAAATACTAGCAGTTTTAGGTTAAAGTATAAAAAAAGATGAAAAAGAAGGGTTTTAAATGAATAAAATATTTTTCCCATATTTGCAGAGGATGAAAATGCTTTCATCCTCTTTTTATGTTTTAAGTTATGATTTTTAAGGATAAAACATGCTGGGTTACAGGGGCATCGTCCGGTATTGGCAAAGCCATTGTTCTTGAACTTGCCAAAACGGGTGCAAACCTTATTATCTCATCAAATGATAGCAACGGGCTGAACGTAGTAAAAACGGAGTGCCTTGAGCATACTAATTTTTGCGAAGCAATACCATTCGATCTATCCAATGCCACCGAGGTTGAGAATATATCGAAACAAGTGGTTAACAAGTACGGCCCAATATTCCTGCTAATTAATAATGGTGGAATAAGCCAGCGAGCATTGGCTCAGGAAACCCCCATTGCCCTCGATAGAAAAATACTAGAGATTGATTTCTTCTCATACGTGGCAATAACTAAAGTTGTTATGCCCGGTATGATTGAAGCACGCGAGGGCTACATTGCTGCCACCAGCAGCATATCAGGTAAGTTCGGTTTCCCGCTCCGATCAGCCTACGCAGCGGCAAAGCACGCCATTCAGGGTTACTTTGAAACGCTCAGGCTCGAACTAAAACCCTACAACATTGGTGTTACAATAGCGTATCCCGGAAGGGTGAACACAAGCATCTCTCTGCACGCGCTAAAAAATGACGGGAACGTGCATGGGCAAATGGATCAGGGGCAAGCAACAGGAATCTCAGCGGAGAAATGTGCAAGGCAGTACCTTAAGGCCATTGCCAAACGAAAGCCCGAAATACTAATTGGCGGTAAGGAGCTTCTTATGGTTCATCTTAAGCGATTTTTCCCTGGCATCTTTTTTAAAGTAATTGGCAAGATAAAAGATTAATAATAGGCTTGTTAACTAAAGTTTTTTCAGATTAAAATTAATAAACAGAAAGATATGTCGAAAATAATTTGCGGTATACAACAGATAGGAATTGGAGTAAGCAATATTTACGAAGCATGGAGATGGTACATTAAGGCCTTTGGTGTTGATGTTAGAATATTTGAGGATGATACTGTAGCCGAGCTGATGCTCCCATATACTGGAGGGAAACCACAAAAGCGCCACGCTGCACTTGCCATGAATATGGCTGGTGGTGGTGGCTTTGAAATTTGGCAGTACTCAGAGAGGACACCGCAACCACCTAAACAACCAGTTCAACTTGGTGATTATGGCATTTTTGCAGCAAAAATAAAGTCTTTCGATATTAAGATAGCTCATGAGCAAGTTGCCAATGCTAATCCATCACACATAACTGAGATCACTACAAATTCAGCAGGACAAAATCACTTCTATACTGAGGATCCCTTTGGAAACACTTTTGAGGTTATAGAAGAGAAAAACTCCTGGTTTCAAAAAAACATCAAACCCACCGGGGCAACCTATGGTGCTGTAATTGGCGTAAGCGATATTGAAAAGGCCCTAACTGTTTACAAAGATATTTTGCAATACGACAAGGTGCTATCCGACAAAACCGAAATATTTGAAGATTTCGCCCCCCTTTCGGGAGGGAAAGGTAAGTTCCGCCGCGTAATTCTTACTCACAGTCAACCACGAAAAGGAGCATTTAGCCGCTTACTGGGTGATAGTCAGATTGAGCTGGTTCAATCGCTCGAGCGTGAGCCATCCAAAATATATCAGGACAGACTATGGGGCGACCTGGGCTTTATCCACCTATGCTTTGATATTAGGAACATGGATGCTTTGGAGGATGAGTGCAAAGCGAAAGGTTTCCCCTTCACTGTTAATTCTAAAGCGAAGCATAACGAGCAGGGCAGTTTTGATATGGGCGAGGCAGCAGGGCACTTCTCATATATCGAGGATCCGGATGGTACGCTCATTGAGTTTGTTGAAACCCATAGGCTTCCCATTCTCAAGTTGCTGGGAATTAACCTGAACCTTGACAGAAGACCAAACAAGAGACCTCTCCCCAATTGGATTATACGAATGTTAGGTTTAAAGCGAGTAAAGAACTTGTAACTCCTACAGGCTGGGCAATTTATTTACGCATCACGTAAATTTGCCCCGCCTCATCTCTAACCACCTTAACCTCGTCGCCTTTATTAATATAGCCTTCCTCGGAAACGGCGTCATATATCTCATCATCAATCTCAACCCGTCCCGAAGGACGAAGAACGGTAAGCGCAACGCCCGTTTTACCTATAACACCCTTCTGGCGTATATCAATACCCAAGTACCCATCCTCCTGCATAAGGTTCGATTCAAGCATTAAGCCCGGGAACATTGGCGATGAGATTAGGCGTTTACTAACCAGAACGGAAACTATTAAGCCAACAAAAAGAGACAATGAAACCACTACCATTGGTCGTAGAATTTCAACCCATGCAAATGGACGCGTGTTGCGAAAAATATCATTATCAATCATTGCCACCGTTAGGCCAACAAGCACCAGGATTATTCCGCTAACGCCAGCCACCCCAAATCCCGGGATGACAAATATTTCAACGGCAATTAATACTAAGCCAACAATAAATATTAATAGTTCGTAATGCTCAGCGAGCCCCTCTATGTATAAAGGTGCAAAATATAGAACTGCTGCAAGAGCAGCAATACCAATGGGAAATCCAATACCGGGTGTTTGTAATTCAAAGTATAATCCACCAACAATTAGCATGATAAGCAGCCCCGAAACCATAGGGTTAGTTAATCCTCCAATTAGTTTATCCATAAAAGTTGGCTTAAACTCAACAACGGTATAATCCTCAATGCCCAGTTTACCAAATAATTCAGAAACTGACTCAGCACTACCCTCACAGAAACCCCACTCAATTGCCTCCTCGGTTGTAAACGTTAATACTTTACCAGTATCAATTACCCCTTCAATATAAACCGAAGGGTCAACCATTGCCTCAGCAATTTTTGGATCACGACGCCATTTGTAGATTGTATCGCCATTCACAACCACAGGCACCTTCCCCTTTGCCTCGGCAGTAGCCCTCATGGTACTACGCATAAAGGATTGAAACTTATCGGGAGCAACTTCGCCGGTCTGATTAACAACCGTAGCGGCACCAATACTTCCTCCGCGCCTCATATATATACTATCAGCCGCAATGCTTATGAGCGCCCCTGCCGATGCAGCCTGATTATCAATAAAAACCCAAACAGGCGTTTTGCTGTTAAGAATTTTAGTTCGTATTGAATCGGCAATATTCACCATACCACCGTATGTATTGAGGTGTACCAGAATAATGTCGGCATTAAGTTCATTAGCCTCATCGAACCCTCTTTGCAGATATCGCCAGGCCCTAGGCATGATATCCTCTTTAATATCAACCTTATACACCACCTTTTTATTAGGAGATTCTGTAGAATCTACAATTGGTTGCGCCATAAAAAATGCGCTAAACGATAGCAACAGGGTTGCAACTAGAACTAATCTTTTCATCATTTTTTACTATAAGTTATTAAGCATACTTGCATATTCAAAAAACTTGCTGAGTCCTCTCCGTTTCTGCTCATCAAAATTGTAGGAAATATTCTGCTTAAAATACTTCTCCAGCTCCTCTTTTGATAGAATTGACTCATCGTACTCATTTATAACGGTAGGAATATTATTCAAACCAAAATCAAGCGCCTTATTAAAAGTTGTCAAGAAATCGGCATTCAATTCTTTTCCCGATAACCACAATGCAAACACCATGGGCAAACCTGTAAAATTTAACCACTCTGTGGCTAAGTCGATTCTGTGGCTAAATTTTTGTTGATTTTCAAAAACCTTATCACCAATAGCCAAAACCCCTTCATTCTGGGAGATATTTTGGAATAAATTTGTTGGAGAGAACAGTTTCCACTCCACATTAATCTTCCAGTAGTATTTTGCCAGTATTTGTATCAGTGCTGCTGAGGTTCTTGATTGATAATCGAGGTGTATTGTTTTTAAACCATCAATGGGCTCGTTGCTAAGCAGCATAACGCTCCCCACGCTGCTGGTTGCTCCAATGCAGTAATCGCTAATAATTGAGTAATCGTTCCTTTTGAATAAAGTAATGGCAGGAACAAGCCCAACATCCGCCTCACCAGAAAAAACCTTCCTTGCGCATTCTGCCGGATAATCGAGCGAAAGGTTAATTTTTTGGAATATATCTGAATGCCTCAGTCCATAGACAAATGGTAATGAGTTTAAATAGGAAACCGCCGATACATTTACCTTGGACATCATTTAAAAAAGATAACAGTAATGAGATAGTGCGAATTTAACAAATATGCAACAAAACAAACTTTGAATTCTAACAAATATTATGGAAAAAAGTTATTCCCTTTTGAGCTAGCGGATTAAATTCTCAAATCTTTTAGCTAATCTAATCAAACCAAATCTATGAGGGTATCTAAAAAGTACTATTTCCGTCATTTCCTTAATCGAATGAGCGGATTTGCTCAATTTGGGCTATTGTAAAAAACTCAGTCGTTCATATTTCAGTAAAAAAGGGAAGATAGCACAATAAAATTGCTTTTCTGTTGTTTACAGTTTATTAACTTTGCGCAAAAAATTTACAAATGGATATTAACAGTTTAACCGCCATTTCGCCCATTGATGGTCGTTATAGAAATAAAGTTGATGAGTTGGCAGATTACTTTTCTGAGCATGCACTAATTAAGTACCGTGTTATGGTGGAGGTGGAGTATTTTATTGCCCTTTGCGAGCTGCCTCTACCACAACTCAAAAATGTAAACGACAAGCATTTTGAAAAACTTCGTAAAATATATACCGATTTTTCCGAAAAGGATTCTGAGAAGGTCAAAAAAATAGAAAGCACAACCAATCATGACGTAAAAGCGGTTGAGTATTTCCTTAAAGAGAGGTTGAAAGGGAGTGAGTTGGAACACTACTTAGAGTTTATCCATTTTGGCCTAACATCACAAGATATAAACAATACGGCATTCCCATGCATGTTTCGCGATGCCGGTCATAAAGTTTTTTACCCCTTACTCGATGTTCTTATTGAGAAGCTTGAGGAAATTTCGAACCTTTGGAAAGATATCCCCATGCTTGCCAGAACACATGGTCAGCCAGCATCACCAACTAGGCTTGGCAAGGAGATTAGCGTTTATATCGAGCGCATAGAAAGGCAGGTTAACCTACTAAGGAAAGTGCCCGTTTCCGCTAAGTTTGGCGGTGCAACAGGCAATTTCAATGCACATCATATTGCATACCCCAATATTGATTGGGTTGATTTTGCCAACACATTCGTTAATTGCACCCTTGGCTTGGAAAGGTCGCAAATAACCACGCAGATAGACCATTACGACAATATGGCGGCTACTTTTGATAATTTAAAACGTATCAATACCATTCTAATAGACCTTTGCCGCGATATGTGGACCTACATATCAATGGATTATTTTAAACAAAAGATTAAAGAGGGGGAAGTTGGGTCATCGGCAATGCCACATAAGGTAAATCCTATTGATTTTGAGAACGCTGAGGGGAATCTGGGCATAGCCAATGCTATTTACGAGCACCTTTCAGCTAAGCTTCCCATCTCGCGCTTGCAGCGCGACCTAACCGATAGTACAGTTATGCGTAATATTGGCGTACCATTTGCCCACACCATACTATCAATGAAAGCAATTATTAAAGGTCTCAACAAGGTAGTGGTTAACCCCATTGCAATTAATACTGATTTGGAGAAGAACTGGATTGTTATATCCGAAGCTATTCAAACAATTCTTAGGCGCGAAGGTTTCGCAAATCCATATGAGGTTTTAAAAGATTTAACCCGTAACAACAAACCAGCTGGGCAAAAACAGCTTCATGATTTTATTAGCAATCTGGAAGTGAGCGAACAGGTGAAAGAAGAACTTAAAAAGATAACTCCATTCAACTATACAGGCATATACATTTAATTTTTATTTGTAAAAAGCCTACTAACAAGCTATTAATGAAAAAATTTTACAAAATTTTTAAATACGTATTCCCATATAAATGGAAAGCTGTAGGGAATATTGTATCTAATATTATTGCAGCGTTCTTTTCGCTTTTCTCGCTCACCTTAATAATTCCTTTCCTGAACTTGCTATTTGGCAATGTTCCCCTTGTTGAAGAAGCGCCAGATTTTGCTTTTAACGTTGATGCTTTAAAGGAACTATTTTACTATCAGGTTAGCCTACTTATTATTAACCATGGTAAGGCAACGGCTCTTTTGTTTGTTATTGTGCTGGTGCTAATAACCTCATTCTTTAAAAACCTTTTCGCTTACCTTGCACTATGGTACATAGCACCTGTTAGGATTGGGGTTGTTAGAGATATTAGAAACGCGCTATTTAAAAAAGTTCTTGAATTACCTTTGGGGTATTACTCTGAAGAGAAGAAAGGCGACATCATAAGTAAAATGACCAATGATGTTAAAGAGATTGAGGTATCCATTATCCGTTCGCTTGAGATGTTCTTTAAGGAGCCAATTGTTATTATTGTACACCTTAGCTTTCTTATCGTAATGAGTCCGCAGCTCACCCTTTTTGTTCTTCTGATTTTGCCCATTGCTGGTGGTCTAATTGGAAGGGTAGGAAAATCTTTACGTAAAACATCTTTTAAGGGGCAAAGGAAAATGGGAATTCTTCTTTCCTTAATCGAAGAGACCCTTGGAGGGGTTAGAATTATTAAAGCCTTTAATGCTGAAGGGAAAATACGCCAACGATTTGAAAGCGTAAACTCGTTCTACTCACTTCTGATGACAAAAATGTGGCGTAGGAGAGACCTGGCTACACCGCTAAGCGAATTTTTAGGCACCATAGTTATTACTGCAGTATTATGGTTTGGCGGAAAACTAATTTTTGAGGGTACTGGTGAACTTTCCCCTGAGGAGCTTATTGCCTATATCGCGGTGTTTTACATGATAATAAACCCGGCAAAATCATTCTCAAGCGCCTACTTCAATGTGTTAAAAGGGATGGCCTCGGCCGATAGGATTGATAGTTTACTTCATGCTAAAAACCCAATTACAGATGCTGACGGGTCGCGAAAGGTTGTAAAATTTGAACAGAGCATTGAATATAAAAATGTAAGCTTTAAGTATCAGAACGATTACGTGCTTAAAAACATCAACGTTACCATTGAAAAGGGTAAGACCATCGCGCTTGTTGGTCAATCGGGTTCAGGTAAAAGTACCTTTGTTGACCTCCTGCCAAGATTTTATGATATTGCGGAAGGAGAAGTTCTTATTGATGGTGTAAATATTAAGAATATTACCATAAACAGCCTGCGCAACCTTATGGGGAATGTTAATCAGGAACCCATCCTTTTTAACGACACCTTTTACAATAACATAGCATTTGGTGTTGAGAACGCTACTGAGGATGCTGTGGTTAATGCGGCTAAAATTGCCAACGCGCATGAGTTTATAGTATCCACCCCATTAGGTTACCACTCCAATATTGGCGACAGGGGCAGTAAGCTATCTGGAGGTCAAAGGCAAAGAATTAGTATTGCCAGGGCAATCCTGAAAAACCCTCCCATAATGATTCTTGATGAGGCTACTTCTGCCCTTGATACTGAATCGGAGAAACTGGTGCAACTTGCCATTGAGAACCTAATGAAAAACCGTACGTCGGTGGTAATTGCCCACCGTTTATCAACCGTAAAAAATGCTGACATAATTTGCGTACTACATGAAGGTGAAATTGTGGAAAGAGGCAAGCACGACGAGCTACTTGCTAAAGGAGGCATCTACTCAAAACTTTACGAAATGCAGCTCTAGTTAGTCTTTGTAAAAAATTATCAACTTTTATAATGTTTCTGTGCCTTCCGGACATTGGAAAAGCCTATGCGGTTAATTCCTGAAAGTTTTATCCCTCAAAACATGCTTTAGTGTTGGATATCTAAAAACAAAATCATCATAAAATTATATAGGAAAAGCCTTTACTTTCATCTATCCTTTCAAGTTGCAGACGAAAAAAACAAGCATATTAAAAAAATCTATTCATTATTATTTGGTAACTTTTCAAACGCTTTTGCGTTTTTATTATCTAATGTACCATATAGTTTAAATTAATTTAAAACACGATGCGTCAACTTTTATTTTTCACTGTTTTTTTGTCCATATTAATCAATGAACTACCTCTTCTTGCCCAAAATGGCAATGATGATACTACCTCAACAAGCAGCTCAGCACGGTCTGAACCAATAGATTCTTTATTAAACAATAACTTGGAGAATGATACAACACAACAAGTTATAGTGGATACAACCGTAACAAAAACGAAACATGAAACGGCACTTTCTGAAAAAGATACAGTACCATCTGACACTCTTAACTTAGAAACAGGTATAAATGCATTAGACACAACCAATGTGCAAAGTACTGAACCAAGCAAAAGGGCAGATACAAAGAAGGATTCCGTAATCACTCAAAAAACTGACAACCAACTAAAAAAAGACACTACAGTAACAGCAGATAAGTTTATTGAAAATTCTACTCATAAAGAATCTAAACAAAATTCCATAGAGCAAAGAGTTGAAGCCTCCCCAGAAAAACCATTAGAGCTAACACCATCAGCCGCATCAAAGTATTTAGCAGCACTAGTAGAGCGTGAGTCGCTGTGGCGTAGAAGTAAAGACACCCTCAGACTTTCGCTCTCAAGATTAATTAACCACTACCATGAACCATACGATAGCATTAGCAAACGTTTAGAAACGTTTCCTATTGATTCTATTCAAGTTAAACCCACCCGCTTTACTGACAACGATACCATTTCAATTAAATGGTTAACATCCAACGAATTTATTATTAATGACGTTACACTCGACAGGATTCCGGTTATTAAGCTAAAAACCATAGTAATGCGAGCAATCGATTCCTTGTCTCTCTCTTCAATAGATACATTACCAGAAGTTAGGAGCCAGTTAGAATCATATTTGCAAGTTAGAGATACTATTACAGAAACTTTTGTTGATACTGAATATTTAGAATCAAAAAACATACAACTTTATAAAACCACAGATGAAGGAATTACACCACCTATACAATACCAAGGCAGAAGTATTACAGATGGTTTTAGTGCCGATTCGAGCGAAATAATTGTACCAAAAACCAGGGCGGGACTTATTGCAAACGATGAGTCGCCATTTTACGAAGTTGCATCCAACATAATGCCCGACTCCCTTAAGCATGCAATTGAAACGTTGATATCGTATGCTGAAGAGCGAGATTCAATTCTAATTAACATCAAGAATATTGAGGGGCAAAAAACGCCTATTTGGTTAACAACTGGCAGGGACGACCTTTTTAGATACTGGGTTAAGAACTCTAACAACGATTCAATTACGGTTTGGATTGGTAATCCATCAAAATTAAATATCTCTCTAATACTAGAGGAGGAAGTTAGCCTGAAACGAATGGAGAAGAAGGTTTTTGATGACGTACCCTTTACTAAAGCAAAACCTAAGTTAACCCTAGCGGAAGTTGAAGCATTAAAAGAGATACCTGTTTATTGGGATAATGAGTTATCCAGTTCATACTCACTTAATCAGAACCACCTTTCCAACTGGGCACGTGGTGGAGAAAGCTCAGTTATTAGCATGATTGACTTTAATGCCAAAGCAGAATATAATAATAAAGAGGATAAAACGAAGTGGACCAATACCGGCAGGCTAAAGTATGGTACAACCTGGACAAACGATGACGGTTTTAGAACCAACACAGATGTTATTGAGGCAAATTCACAGTACAATTCGGCAATTCGGGAAAAACTCGACTTTAGCTCGGGGGTTTACTTTAGAACCCAGGCAGCCAAAGGTTACAACTACCCTAACGATTCAGTTGTTATATCACAATTTTTAAACCCAGGAACATTTACCATAAGTTCAGGTATTGAGTTTAAGCCAAACAGCAATACAAGCATCAACTTCTCACCCCTTTCATACAAGAATACATTTGTACTCGATACAGCAAAGATTAACCAAACAGCTCATGGTATAGAAAAAGACAAGAAGGCCAGGCAGGAAATGGGTGGACAGCTGGTTGTAAAAAATACCGCAACCTTTTTTGAGGACATGAAGATTGAGAACACATTAAGGCTTTTCTCTAACTACTTAGAAAAGCCTCAGAATGTTGATGTTGATTGGGAAATGAGCATTGAAAAGCAGATAAGCTGGTACTTTAAAATCCGGTTAAACTTCCACCTAATTTATGATGACAACATCCAGTTCCCTGTGCTTGATGCAAACGAAGAGCCAGTTTTATTGCCAGACGGAAGTGAGAAAAAAGTGCCAAGAGTTCAAATAAATCAACTGCTTGGGTTAACGTTGATGTTTAAGATTTAAAAGGTTTTCTTACATCTGCTCCTCAATCTTCTCAGCCTTTTCGGTAACTCGCAAGGCTCTATATAAGTCATAAACTTTTGTAAGAACATCTTTATTCCCAGCTGCTTTCTCGCTGGCTTTATCAAGCCATGAGATAGCTGTATCAAAAGCTTCTGCAGATTCTGCTCGCAACTCCAAAACCTGCCTATTATTGGTGAGCGTTCTGGTTTTCTCTTCAATATCTACACCTATGTTATAGTAGCAAGTAGCCAAATTAAAATATATCATGGGTTCCTCAGGTGCATGTTCAATGGCAGCTGTATATGATTCAATCGCTTTATCGTACTCAAACAACTTCTGGTAAACCAACCCCTTTGTATAATAAAACCTATAGTTCGAAGGATTCTTATTAATCTCCTGATTAAGTATCTCAATTGCACTATCCGTTTCGCCAGTTATAAACAGCAGGTCGGTGAGCAAAAGAACCATCTCATCATTATCATCATACATTTCAATTCCCTCAAGCATTACATTCCTTGCTGCCAGAGTATCCTCGTTCTCAAGATTTGCATTAAACAGAAGGTGCGTGGCGTTAGTAGAGTAACTCTCTTCATGTAACTTTTTGAGATGTTTTATCGCAGCATCCCAATCCTCATCCTCGTACGCAGCCAATGCTGCGTTATAAACCAAGTTTTTGTCCAACTCTATTTCCAGCATAGAACTTTGCGAAACTTTCAAGGCATATTCAAAAGCCCTTAAGGCATCATTATAACGTTTATTATTAAAATGCTTTTCTCCCATATCTTTAAAACTATTTGCCAACACAACATACTTAGGTGCCAGCTGCCGTTCTAACTTACCTCCCCTATCAATTGAACGAGCCTTCTCAAAAGAATTATAAGCAACGTAAAGCTGGTTTTTGTATAGTTTAGTAAGCGACTTATCGTTCTCACTTATACCTTTTTTATATGCCTCCTGACACAAGTGGCCTCTCAAAAACCAGGTTCGTGCCCATTGAGATGATTCAGGCTCGGTAATCATCTCTTCAATCACCTCCTTAGCCTCGCTATACTTTTCAGTATCAATAAAATTTGTTACCGTTAGAAATTTACTTCTTTGCAATGGAGTAAAAACGGTGCATCCGCAAAAGAATACGGAAATCAACAGCAACTTCTTCATAGAATTGAATTAAGAGTTATTTAACGTCGTTAGATATACTTTAAAAGAGGAATAATGTTTCACTCATACATCTAAAAACAGTGCACTTCAAGATAAATTCAAAAAAGCAAACACTTTTGACCTCATACTTCTCTAAAAGCCTAGTTATCAGAAAATAAAAAAAGCCCACCATCGGTGAGCTTCTTGCGGAGAAAGAGGGATTCGAACCCCCGGTACCTTGCGGTACAACGGTTTTCAAGACCGCCGCATTCGACCACTCTGCCATTTCTCCGCTGCAAAGATACCGTTTCTTTTATTTCTAAAAAAATTTTTTGGATTTTTTTTAATGAACCTGCACATTTATAGTATTGGTATGATTTTTTTAACTATTTTAGCTTTATATATAAAAAAACAGCGTGTTTTTCTTAAAAAATCGCTGAATTTCAAGCTTTTTTTTGGATATTTACTTGGTACACCCAATAAATACGCTATATTTGTGAAGTGAAGTTTAATTGAACTAACTATTTCTAACCCTAAAAATTTAGTATTATGAACAAAGCTCAATTAATTGATGCAATTGCTGCCGACGCAGGCTTAACTAAAGCAGACGCAAAAAAATCTCTAGACGCATTTGTGAAAGCAACCGCTGGTGCCCTTAAGAAGGGTGATAGGGTTGCACTTGTAGGTTTTGGTTCTTTCTCAGTTTCTGAAAGAAGTGCTAGAACAGGACGTAACCCACAAACTGGTAAGCCTATAACTATTGCTGCTAAGAAAGTGGTGAAGTTTAAGCCAGGTAGCGATCTTAATGACTCAGTTCAGTAAGAAGCATTAATAAAAAAAAATAAGGGGGGCCATCAAGGGAATGATGCTCCCTTTTATTTTGGTAGTATATTCCGTTTTTATTCACAATGGAACCATCCATAATTAGGGAGCTTATTAGGATTCATTCTGGTTTTATCTCTGAGAATCGCAGGTTACAACTAGAAAAGGTTCTTGCCCATCGTACAAGGCACATCACCGTCGTTTTAGAGGATATTTTCCAACCACACAATGCCAGCGCAGTGCTAAGATCGTGCGATTGTTTTGGCATACAGGATGTACATATTATTGAGAATACCAACGAGTTCACCGTTAGCCCTAAAGTTGCGCTCGGTGCAGCAAAATGGTTAAATCTGTATAAATACAACAACAAGCAAAACAACACGCTCCAAGCAATTTCTACTCTTAAAAAGGAAGGGTACAGAATAGTTGCCACTTCACCCCACACAAACGAAACATCCCTAAACGCATTTGATATAAAAGGAAAGTTTGCCCTGTTTTTTGGTACGGAGCTAACTGGTTTATCAGATCAGGTAATGGAGAATGCCGATGAATTTCTACGTATTCCAATACAAGGATTTGCAGAGAGCCTTAACATATCAGTTTCAGCCGCAATCTGTTTATATACATTAACCCAAAAACTTGAAGAGTCATGCATGGGCTATAAGCTTACACAGAACGAAGCTGAAACCATTATGCTTGATTGGCTTAGAAAGACGGTTAAAAGTTGGAAGTCAATTGAAAATCGATTCTTCAAAGAAATAAATCAGTAGAAATATCAACAGAAATGTTTATTTCATCAATAAAATTCGTAAATTCGTCATATAATTCAGATACTTCAAAGCTATGAAATGTATCATCATTGACGATGACCAGATGTCATGCAGAGTACTTGAGGATTATGTAAACCGTACTAGTTTCCTTAGTCTTCAGATGTCATTCAATAATGCTGTAGATGCCATAAACTATATAAAAGATGGTAGCAAGGTGGATTTAATACTGCTCGACATTGAAATGCCAGAAATGACTGGTATTGATTTTCTTAATACGCTTAACAAACCTCCTCAAATAATAATCGTTTCGTCTAGAGAAAAGTATGCCCTTGAGGCATTTGAGTACAGCGTAACAGACTACCTTTTAAAACCTGTTACATACGCTCGTTTTTTTAAGGCAGCTAACAAAGCGCTTGAAAACTTCGATAAGATACAGCAAGTTGGCGACGGGCAGGAAATCTTCATAAAAAAGAGCAACTCCTTAGTTAAAATAAAATACAGCGAAATTCTATGGATTGAGGCGCTTGAAAACTACGTGGTAATAAACACAAAAAGCGATAAGTTCACCATTCACTTCACAATGAAGGCCATAGAAAATCAAATGCCCGGCAACCAATTTAAAAGGGTACACAGGTCGTTTATAGTAAACATAAGGGAAATTTTTAGCATTGAGGATAACAACGTAGTTATTAAAGTGGTTGATGGCAGGAAGCTAATACCAATTGGCAAGTCGTACCGGGATAAACTTTTAAAGGAAATTAATTTAATGAACAAATAAATAACAGCTTGATATAATGCAAACCCAAAGGGAACTATTCCTTAAACATGTAGCACAAACATCAGAGGCACCCCTTAAGCTTGAGATTGATAAGGCAGAAGGGGTTTATCTTTTCACAACCGATGGAAAAAGATTATTCGACCTAATATCGGGAGTCTCAGTTAGTAACATTGGGCACTCACACCCACGAGCCGTTGACGCGGTTTGTCAGCAAGCATCACAATACATGCACCTAATGGTTTATGGAGAGTACATTCAGTATCCTCAGGTTAGGCTGGCACAACGCATTTCGGAGATGCTGCCTAAAACGCTGCAAAGCGTTTACTTTGTTAACTCGGGGAGTGAGGCTGTTGAGGGTGCTCTTAAACTAGCCAAAAGGTACACCGGGAAGCACGAGATTGTTGCTTTTAAAAACGCATACCACGGTAGCACTCATGGTGCACTTAGCGTTATGGGCAATGAAGAGCCTAAACGACCTTTCAGGCCTCTCCTACCTGCAGTAAAACACATTGAGATAAACAACCCCGATAACTTGCATCTTATAACCAAAGATACTGCCTGCGTAATTATTGAACCTATTCAGGGCGAAGCGGGCATAGTAAGCGCAACCTCCAGCTATCTGAAAGAATTAAGGGAACGTTGTGATGCTGTAGGCGCACTACTAATATTTGATGAGATTCAAAGCGGAATGGGCAGAACCGGACATAATTTTGCTTTTGAGAGACTTGGCGTGACTCCTGACATTCTTCTTCTTGCCAAAGCATTTGGTGGAGGGATGCCCTTAGGAGCATTCATCTCATCGAATAAAATAATGCAAAGCCTTACAAACAACCCCCCACTTGGGCATATCACAACCTTTGGCGGGCACCCGGTATCATGCGCTGCAGCGCTCGCCTCAATAGATGTAATTGATGAGGAGAAAATTATAGATGATGTTAAGGAGAAGGAGAAGCTATTCATCTCACTCCTAAGCAAACATCCAAAGGTGAAAGGTATCCGTTCATCGGGTTTGTTTATGGCAATTGAGCTGGGCTCCTTTGAAAACGTTCAGAAAGCCATTAAGCTTGGTGCTGAACGAGGATTTGTAACCGATTGGTTCCTGTTTTGTAATACAGCCATTAGAATAGCACCACCACTAATTATAACAGAAACGGAGATAAGGGAGGTTTGCTCTATTATTCTTGAGGTTCTTGACGAGATTTAGGTTTTGATGTGTCAAACAGGAGTATCCCCCCAAACGCCATTCCAATAAGAGTGCTCCGCCAGGGATCGGCCCACATTGGACAGCTGCCTCCCCTACAACCTATAAAATAATAGTATGCAAACCCTAAGGCTCCACCAATAGCTAAACCGATGAGCAAACGTAGAGAAAATATTTTCTTAAAAAAATCGTTCTTAGTCATAATTAAAATCTGATTTATTTCTAATTCTCAAACATAAACATTTATATCTATATATATGTTCAAACTAGTAACTTTTTTTGCTTTTATTTCAATTGTTTCTACATGCTTCGCCTCAGAAAGCAATGTAGATAATTTACAAAATAGAGAAGATAGCATTCAGAGCCTTCTAAACGAAATTATTAAAACTGAGAGTGTAAGTAAGAAATTAAAATTGAACGAGGAGTTGGTTTCAACGTTTCAGGAATGCTTACAAATAGAAGAATCGTTTGACTACCCTTTTGATAAGCTTGAAAACATTGGCAAACTTAAATCCAATGATGATAAACTTCGGGTTTTTACGTGGAATATACCGCTGCAAAACGGTGCTCAAAAATATTTTGGATTTATTCAAATAAAGCATCAAGGCAGCATAAATGTTTTTACTCTAAATGATGAGAGGGATAGCATTGAGAATCCACAGAACGACATAATATCGCATGAAAAATGGTACGGCGCTCTCTACTACAATCTACATGAAGTAGAAGCCAATAACAATACGTTCTATACGCTTTTAGGAGTTGATCTTAACGATTTTTTATCAACAAAACGCGTAATCGAGGCCCTTCATATTAATCATAATGGAGAACCTGTATTTGGATACCCACTATTCAGAGTGAGGAATAAAGTCATAAACAGAATAATATTTGAGTACTCATCAAAAGCAAACCTAGTGCTTAAATGGGATGAAAGGCATGATATGATCGTTTTTAATCACCTTTCTCCTCTACAACCCAGCTTTAAGGGAAATTTCCAGTACTATGTGCCCGACCTCTCTTTTGATGGATTTAGATTTGAAGAGAATCAGTGGGTTTACATTGCCGATATTGACATACGCAACCCGCAAAGAGACAGGCCACCAGCACCCGTTGAGCCACCTGAAGAAGATTTTGAACCTGGTTTTCTATACCGTGCAGGAGGTAAAACACAGAACGAGTCTGAAACTGAAAATAATCGTTAGATACTTGCATATTCTATGACCGTTGGATAAACCCAAATTTATCATTAGCCATTTTCCTAGCAATGATAGATTCGTTTCTCGTCATTGCCTGCCAAAGAAACGTTAGGTAAACCTGCCTGCTATGCACCCAGTCTGACCGTGGCAGTCGGGCAGGCATTTAGGCGGGCGAACCCACCGTCAACTTTAGCTGCGACAATTGATAAATCAAAAACTATTCCCTCCTATAGATTGTAAAGCCTTGCTTGTCTTTTTTATCCCACTCAAGAGAAAATAAAAGAAGCCAAAGTTCCAAAATATTGCCCTTTTGCCTTATACTAACTTCTTGGGGTAGTTCACAACTTCACGAATATCTTCATAAAGCGGTTTTAGCTGCTTGTACATCCTTTTATACACCCTCTCGTATAGTTCATGGTATATATCCCTGTTCTCGGGAATTGGAGTATAAACCTCCCCTACCCTACACATGCTGTCAATAGCATCCTGAAAACCAGTAAAAAGTTTAAGACCAACAGCACAGTTAATTGCCGCACCCAATGCCGATGTTTCGTATGTGTGAGGCTTTTCTACATTTAGGTTAAAAATATCGGCCGTCATTTGGAGGGCGTTCTTACTCTGAGAGCCACCTCCAGAAACCCTAAGCTTTTCAATCTTCACACCGTTCCGTTTCTGTGTTCGTATGGCACCCTCTTTCAACGCGTATGTAAGCCCCTCAATAATTGAACGGTACAAGTGTGCCTTGGTGTGCACATCGCCAAAACCAATAACAGCACCCTTAGCTTCCACTCCTGGAATTTTCACACCCGGCGACCAGTATGGCTGAAGGGTTAAGCCCATTGAGCCAGGAGGAATGGTACTTATCATTTCATCGAAAAGTTCCTCCGCCGATTTTCCTAACTTCTTAGCCAACTCAACCTCCTTGTGCCCAAACTCCTTTTTAAACCAGTTAATCATCCAGTACCCTCTATAAATCATTACCTCGGTGTTATAAAAGTTGGGGATAGCGCTGGGGTAAGAAGGGAAATATTTAATTACTTCAACATAGTTCGGGTTAACAGTTTCAATGGTTGCTGTTGTTCCATAGCTAAGGCATCCAATTTCCGGAGATATACAACCAGAGCCCAACACCTCACAGGCTTTATCAGCCGCTGATGCAATTATAGGCAGCCCTTTGGGTAGTCCCGTTTGCTCAGATGCTTGAGGAGTAACGTAACCTAGAAACTGTGAAGGTTTAACTAAATCAACTAGTTTCTCCCTCTCTATAGGAAACAAATTTGTATTCATCTCCCCAGGTTTGCACCATTGCTGTGTTTTGTAGTTAAAGGGCATGTATCCCACATTACTACCAATGGAATCGACAAACTTATTAGTAAACCGATGAATAAAAAAACCTGACAGATAAACGTACTTATACGTTTTATTCCATATATCAGGTTGATTCTGTTTTATCCAGTTTGACTCGCCATCCTTTATTGCATGAACAAGCGATTCGTGCATGTTAACCATCCTCAGTCCAAACTTCATAAGCCCTTTGGGCCAATCCTCAACCTTCGCTTTACGCTGGTCGAGCCATAGAATTGCAGGGCGTAAAGCATTTCCGTCTTTATCGAGATTTACTACGGTTCCACGTTGAGTGGTTATTGACATCCCCTTGATACTCTCAACAGGCACATCAACACTTTTCATTAACCGCTTGCATGTTTGAGCAAGCACATCCCAGAGGTAATCTGGATCCTGCTCAGCAAATCCAGGCTCGTTAGAAAAGTAGGGTTCCACTTCGGTTTTTTCAAACCTTATAATATTCCCTTTCAAATCGAAAAGAACAGCCCTAATAGATTGTGTACCTGCATCAACAACTACTATATATTTACCCATAAAATATTATTTACGCTCAGATAAAAATCATTATTTAAGGTTTTAAGCCAAGGGTCCCGCCGGGATTCATAATGCCATTAGGGTCCAGATGATTCTTTATGGCCTGCATTAAATCAAGGTTTTCTTTTCCAAGATGCTTCTCCATCCAAGGTGCAAGGGAGCGCCCAACCCCGTGATGATGTGACAAGGAGCCACCGTTTTCATTAATTGTATCCACAAGCCCCTTGTGATAATCAGCATAGTCTTTCATCTCATCACCCTTTTTCATTGGGCTAAGGAAAGTGAAGTAAAGGTTAGCGCCATTCTCATAAACATGCGAAATGTGAACCATAACTACCGTTTTATCTCGCCCTTTCAGATAATTTCTAACAGCTTTCCAAAGAGATATAAGATTATCCCACATCACAGCGGTCTCAAGAGTATCCGTCATAACCCCAATATCCATGAGCGGATCACGAAGGTATGCGCTGGAGTACCTTTGCTCTAACCATTTCTTTGTGGGCTTCCCTCCCAGAGAGAAACCTCCGTTCTTCTTATTAATACGTTTAATAGATTTTACAACCTGCTTGGCGTATGCTTTGCTACCCTCAACAGCCACAAACATAAGGCACCTGCTTCCTGATTTGTAGCCCATCATATTAAGAAATTTATCGCCAATTGTGCCTTCAAACCCCTTGGTTTTAAAAGCTACATCTGTTTCCTCGCAATCGGAAATACGATACAAATGGGGTAAACCAATACCGCTCTGCATGGCGGTGCGCATAGCCTCAACGGCCGATTCAAAATCCTTAAATATGAAGGATGCATGCGTAGTATTCTTGGGTAAGTACCTGCGAATTTTCATGGTAACCTCGGTAATAACCCCTAAAGTACCCTCCGAGCCGGCAAATAATTGATGTAAATCCCAACCCTGTGCGCTGGCAGGGTAACACTTGGTTTTAATAACGCCAGTTGGCGTTACTGCTTTAACTGCCAACACCATGTGCTCTATTTTTCCATACCCTGTTGATGCTTGCCCTGCTCCTTTCGCAGCAAACCAACCTCCAACGGTAGAGTATTCAAATGATTGGGGGAAATGGCCACAACTAAACCCCTTACCATTGAGGTAGCTCTCAAAGGCAGGTCCATACATACCAGCCTGAACGGTTGCAGTGGAGTTATTTGCATTAATATCCAGCACCTTGTTAAGGTGTTTGGTTAAGTCAAGGCTTACACCACCTATGGGAGTTTCAACACCACGAGTAACGGAAGAATGCCCGCCAAAGGGTGTTACAGCAATTTTTTTACTATTACATACCGATATTATTTTAACTACATCCTCGGTATTACGAGGATATATAACAGCATCGGGGGGTGTAGGAATACTACCTTTTCTTAATTTGAGGAGCTCGGAGTAGAACTTGCCATAGGAGTGCGATGCTCGCGAATAATCATCAGTAGCAATATTCTCTGCACCTACTATCTCTTTAAATTCTGATATTAAATCATCGCTTAATTCAGGTTTCTTACTTAATTCCACCTGATTATCACCAAAAAGATGCATTTGCGATATATCGCTGTCGGTAAAACCAAAAGTTTCCTTTATTACATTTATGGTTCCATCATCCAGTTTTGTTTCCCTTTTGTCGCCCCATTTAAGGATATCTCTGTATGTATTGCTCATGGTTATATTTTTAATTTACTGATTGTTATGATTTTACTTATGATTTCTATGATATTGATTACGGAAGATTAAAAACCTCCATAACAGACTTTATCTCATGCTCTGTTTTCTTCTCATCCCAGCCATGTAGTTCCTTTGCCAATCTTACAACTTTGTTAAATACTTCCTTTCCGGGAAAGCCCAATGTTCCAATACCTGTTCTACGGAAAAAAATATCGGAAAGGGAGTTTGCCATTTCACTTTTTATGGCATATTCAACTTCTGCAAGCATTCCACCATCATGCGTTACAACCTCTGCTAAATGCGGATTTCTTTCTGCAATAGAAAACACTTCGTGACACTGCTTTCCGTAGTTTCTGCCGATATACTCAACCGTTTTGCTTGAGAGATTATGATATTGCTTTTTCAATTCATCAATAAACAGCTCCATATTATCAATTTCACACCCAGCAAGAAACTGCTTGTTTGATACTGATTTAACCAAGTTTAGTTTAAGCTTTTTAGAAATAATTTTCATAGCCTGACAGGCCAACTTTCGGCTGGTTGTGTACTTGCCTCCTTCTATTGTAATAAGACCGTTTAAACCCTGCTTTGCATTGTCGTAAATCTCATATTTTCGTGAGGAGTCATAAGAGCCTTCTGTTTGGTCATCAACCAGAGGACGTAACCCACCGTATGCAAAAATAACATCATCGTAACATAACTTTTCACACCCATAATTCTCGTTCAAGTCAATAATCAGCTCTTCTATACTCTCCCTGGAAACTTTATAATCATCCGGGTTGCCCTTATACTCCTTGTCGGTTGTTCCAATTAATGAGTAATTTCTCCAGGGCATAAGCATGATATGACGACCGCTTTTTGTCATCATAGTAACGGCATGCTTATTTACCATCTTGCGAGTAATAATGTGAATACCCTCCGAACGGCGAATACTGTGGTTATCCTTTTTATTGCTTGAGGCAGAATTTAGAACAATATCAGCCCAAGGACCAGCACAATTTATTGTTATGCTTGATGTGAAGTGATGATTTTTGCCACCAATACAATCTTTTACACTTACACCAGCTACCTGTCCCTTCTCCTGAATAAATGACTCTACCTTTGCATAGTTTGCTGCTTTTGCGCCATGCTTAACGGCTGAATTTAGCACAGCAAGGGTAAGTCGCTCGGGGTTAATGCTCTGACAATCGTAATAGATACTGGAACCTGTAAGTCCATTTGATTTTACGCAGCTCTCAAGTTTTAAAGTTTTCTTTGCACTAATGGTTTTGTGTAAAGGCAATCTCTTTGACTTATCCCAGGTCCAGCCCTTGTCTAACGAGAGCATATCGTACAGAACCATTCCCATGAACAGAATAAAGCGATTACTCTTGAGGTTGTTGTATGTTGGCACCATAAACGGAATGGGGTAAACAAAGTTAGGGGCAATATTCTCCCAAACCTTTCGCTCTACCAACGATTCGCGCACCAACCCAAACTCCATGTTCTTTAGGTACCGTAACCCACCGTGAATAAGCTTAGATGTTGCCGCTGAAGTGGCCTCGCCAAAATCGCCCTTCTCAAAAACGGCTACGCTTAATCCCTGTAAGGCAGCCTCATATGCAACTGAAACCCCGGTAATTCCACCACCAATAACAATTACATCAAAATGCTCACGAGTAATATTATTTAAAAAACGTTCCATTATTAAAATATTTGTTTAATATATATCTACAAATATCAGATAAAGAGAACGAAACAGTATTTAACAAATGTTAAAAAAAGTGTGGTTCAATTGTATAATAATAATCGCCCCTTCCTGTTACCATTCAATGTTTTTCCTGAGTCGGCTTAACGACTGCAGTTTTATTCCTAAAAAATCGGCAATGTGCTTGAGAGGCACATCTCTTATCATATCAGGATGATTCTGCATTAGCTGTTTATAGCGAACCTCTGCTGTTTGGGTTATAAATTGGTAGAGCCTATGTTGGGTTTCAACAAACATATCTTCAATTACTCGCCTGCCAAGCCGTTCCCATTTCGGGTGAGTATCGTAAAGGTAGTCTAGAGTTTCCTTTCTGATAACAAAGAGTTCGCAATCTGTTATTGCACTAATAACCTCGTAGGATGGTGTTTGGGTAATAAAACTCGGGAGGGCAGTAGCAAAACTGTTGAGTGGTGTTATGTCCCGGGTAATCTCTTCTCCATCATGGTTGTAATAAACCCTAAGGTACCCTTTGTTTGTAAATACTATGATTCGGGCAATTTCCCCCTCAGCAATCAGCACCTCTCCTTTTTTAATTGTTCTAATATCAAATTGAGTAATAACTTCATTAAACTCCTCAATATTATAACTGACATATTTACTAATAAACTGTATTAAATTACGGTATTTACTCATAGCACAAATAGGGTATTAAGCAAAAGTAAACAAAAATTGTAATTTCACGTATATTATATTTAACGTATGGTTTGTATTAATTATAAAAATATCAAAGAGTATTTATCAGGATGAAAAAAATTAGATACCTATTAGGCTTTATATGCTTTTTAATTGTTTTTTCTTTCTCTTGCAAAAGTAAGTTTGAAATTCCAGGAACATGGTTTATTGATAAGGAGGAGATGTATATTAATGGGAATCTTGTTAACACGGTTAACAACACGGATGTAATCATCCTTTTTAATGAGGATGGAACAGGTAGTGACCAAAAGGGTGACTTTTTATGGGAACTCTCAGAATCAACCCTAACAATAATTGATAACGGGGAGGAGTTTGAATATACAATTACACTAAAAGAAAACAATAAGCTAATTATTGAAGACAGAGGCTTTACTAATGATGAGAAAATGGAGGATTTTATTGTCCTCACCCTAACCCGTTAAATATATTTCTTACATACATCACCTACTATATCCTCCTCAAATAAGCATTTAGTATTCCCATGTAATAATTTAAATCAATTGCTTAAACTTTGAAGCTTTAAGTAATCTAACTTGTATATTTGCAAAAAAATTGAAAGATGACTTTGCTACGAACTATTTACACCCTCATAATACTTTCCCTTTCCGTAACTTTACATGCACAGAAGGAAACTACCATAAGAATTATTCAAACCAGCGATGTTCATGGGTCTATTTTCCCTTTCGATTATATTAATAATGAGGCGGTGGACTATGGGCTTGCACATGTACTTACGTACGTTAATAACCTTCGTGAAAATGAGAATCAGGAGGTAATACTTCTTGATAATGGAGATATTCTCCAAGGGCAACCTACCGTTTACTACGCAAATTATATTGATACAGTAAATAAACATATAGTGCCAGAGGTAATGAACTATATGGGCTACGAAGCTTCCACGGTTGGGAATCATGATATTGAAGCAGGACCAGAAAATTACAATCAGATTGAGAAAGAGTTTGAGTTCCCATGGCTTTCTGCAAATATTATTGATAAACGCACTGGATTAACATACTTTAAACCCTACACTATAATTGAAAGAAATGGCGTTAAGATTGCAGTAATGGGGCTTACTACACCTAGCGTACCAAATTGGCTATCCCCAAAATTATGGGAACACATGCAGTTTAACGACATGATTGAATCTGCTAGCCAATGGATGGACTCCATAAGAATAAACGAGAAACCGCACATTATAATTGGGCTATTCCATGCAGGACACGATGCAAGCTACGAAGGTTCTGACCCTGACGAACCTTTTAACGAGAATGCATCAGCGCTCGTTGCCCAACAAGTGCCTGGTTTTGATGCAGTACTAATTGGGCATGACCATAGTAGAGTTTTAAAGAAAATTGTAAATAATAAGGGCGACTCGGTATTACTAGCCGACCCAGGAGCCAAGGCGCAATTTGTTTCTGATATTACCATTCGCATTACGTTAGACGCTAACAACAATGTTGTAAATAAAGATATTGATGGTAGCCTGGCTTCAATGCAAGGACTTATGCCTAGCCCCCAGCTTGTTGGCAAGTTTTCAAAATTTACTCAAGAAGTTGAAAATTATGTTGACCGTAAAATTGGAGAAATTACAGAAACAATATGTACTCGCGATGCATACTTTGGCCCATCTACATTCGTAAACTTAATTCATGATGTACAGCTTGGTGTGTCGAATGTAAACATTTCTTTTGCTGCTCCACTTTCTTTTGATGCTGTAATAGAAAAGGGGGAAATATACATTAGAGACATGTTTAACCTTTACAGCTACGAAAATTTGCTTTACATAATGAAATTAACTGGTAAAGAGGTAAGAGATTACCTGGAATACTCCTACGGATTATGGCTAAACACCATGCAAACTAAAAACGACAACTTGCTGCTTTTTAGAGAAAACGAATCAGGAAATACGCTAATTAATGATAATGGCAGGGCTTTGCTCCAATCAAGCTACTACAATTTTGATAGCGCATCGGGGATCCTATACACCGTGGATGTATCTAAACCTAAAGGTGAACGAATAACAATTATCTCAATGGAAGATGGCTCAGACTTCTCATTAGATGCTGAGTATAACGTAGCCATAAACTCTTATCGCGGAACTGGTGGAGGAGGACACCTAACCGAAGGAGCAGGCATTTCAAAAGATGAGTTACAGGACAGGATTATTAATGTTTCATCGCAAGGAATGAGGCACTTCCTAATTAGATGGATTGAAAGAACCGGACGTATTTCGCCCAAGAAAAAAAACAACTGGGAAATTATTCCCAAAAAATGGGCCGAGAAAGCTGCTGAAAGAGACCGCAAGCTCCTTTTTGGTGAATAACATATTTAAGTAATGGCCATTAATCTAGATTTAAGCATATTAAAGAATGGTAAGTTGCTCCCTTTGGTAGAGGAATTCTACACATTGCAAGGCGAAGGGTACCATACTGGCAGAGCCGCTTACTTTATTCGTATTGGAGGATGCGACGTAGGTTGCAGCTGGTGCGATGCAAAATTTACGTGGAATGCAAAGACCTTCCCCCCTGTTAAAGTTGATGAGCTGGTAGATAGAATTAAAGACAACCCTGCCAAAGCTGTTGTTGTTACCGGCGGAGAGCCTAGCCTATACCCTCTGGACTACCTATGTGAACTCCTTAAGAGCCATAGAATTTCAACATTTATTGAAACCTCAGGAGCTTACCCCTTAACCGGGCAGTGGGACTGGATATGCCTATCACCCAAACCACAGCAACAGCCCGTTAATGGAATTCATATGAAAGCGGATGAGCTAAAGGTTATCATCTCAACTCATAATGATATTGAATGGGCAGAGATTAATGCTAAAAAAGTAAAAACTACTTGCAAACTCTACTTACAGCCTGAGTGGAGTAACTACAACGAGGTTACACCCTGGCTAGTGGAGTATGTTAAAGAGAATCCAAAATGGCAAGTCTCCCTTCAGGCCCATAAGTTCATGCGCATTCCATAGAAAAATATTTTTTCAACAATAGGTGCTATTATGGTTTGGCAAATTAAGCGCAGTACGCTATTTTTGTTTGCTCATTGCGTTATGCAAAAAAATGGTTAACACACCCTTTAAAATGAGCCAGCCAAAACCCTATGCTTTTAAGAACTACCTCTCGCTAGTTAAATTCAGCCATACAATTTTTGCCATGCCCTTTGCGCTTGTTGGTTTTTTTCTGGCAATTCAATTTGATAATTACGATTTCTCCTGGAAACTATTTGTGCTGGTACTACTATGCATGGTTTTCGCACGTAACTCAGCCATGAGTTTCAATAGGGTAACCGATAGGTTTATAGATAAGCGGAACCCCAGAACTTCTTCAAGAGAAATCCCCTCAGGTATTATTCATCCTCGACACGCATTCATCTTTACGGTGATTAATGCTATTCTTTTTATTACTACTACCTTATTTATTAATAAGTTGGTGTTTTATTTATCGCCTATAGCATTAATTGTAATTCTGGGATACAGCTATACAAAACAGTTCACCGTACTATGTCACTTTGTGCTTGGTGTAGGCTTAGCGCTAGCCCCAATAGGGGCTTACTTGGCAGTTTCAGGTTCATGGTCGTATATCCCAATACTCTTTAGCACAATAGTTTTTTTGTGGGTTTCAGGGTTTGATATACTTTACTCATTGCAAGATGAAGAATTTGATAAGGAGGAAGCGCTAAGATCCATCCCAGCAGTTTATGGCGCAGTAAATGCAAGGATTATCTCAGCATTAATACATACGGCAGCAACCTTCTTTGTTATTAAAGCGGGGATTTTAATGGAAACAGGCTATTTGTACTGGATAGGTGCTCTGGCATTTATATTACTTCTTATAGCGCAGCATATTATAATAAAACCTAATAGTGCCCATAGAATAAACCTTGCTTTTGCAACGCTTAATAGCTTCGCCAGCATGGTGTATGCATTATTTATCATTTTAAGTCTTTATTACTAATTTTAATTAACCATAAAGTTTACTCAAAATGAAAAGATTAATCAATTTCACGCTGGCAATTCTTGCTGTATTAGCAATATCATCGTGCGGAGAGCAACCAGCAAAAGAGGAAACAAAAAAAGTAGATGCCATAGAAGTATCCGTTGATTCTTTGCTTAACTATGCATCGGCACTTGAAGACAAAACGGTAAGATTTACAGCAACAGTTGACCACGCATGTATGCATGGAGGCAAACGCCTAACCGTTTTTGGTACGGAGAAGGGCAAAACCTTAAAGGTTGATGGTACTGATTCCTCCCCAAGATTCGCCTCGTCCCTTATGGGCAAGCAGGTTGAAGTAACAGGTATTGTAAAAAAGGTGCCTGGTTCGGTTGTTGCCGATTGCGAAGTAGAGGAAGGGAATGAGATTCCTGAGATTGCATACATAGTTGAATGTATTGATTTTACTGAGAAGTAAAAAACATTCAAAATAGCATAATGGGGTGTTAAAAAAAGAACGTTTACACATTGGAGGGTCCTTTTTTGGACACCCCATTTTTCAATAGAATCATGAAAATTAGAAAGCTTAACCGAATACTTCATCGCGATCTCGGATACTTTTTTGCTGGTATGGTTTTAATATACAGCATTTCAGGAATCGCCCTTAACCATATTCACCAGTGGAACCCCAACTACATTATAAAAAAAGCAGATATATACGTTGATATCCCTAAAAATGCATCGGACCTTAGCAAGGAAGAGCTAACAACTATTTTGGCTGAGTGGAATAATGACGAGTTGCTTTCATTTTACTACCCTGCTGAAGACCAAATAAAAGCATTTATAAAAGATGGTACAATCACCATCAACACTAACGATGGCAGCGGCGTTATAGAGAAAACAAAACGACGCCCAATATTTAAAGAGCTAAACTTTCTGCACTATAATACTCCCCGTAAATGGTGGACAGCCTTTAGTGATTTATTTGCAGTATCGTTAATCATTATAACAATTACCGGACTGTTTATTATAAAAGGTAAGAATGGTATTACCCGAAGAGGTGCTGTTTTAACACTTGCAGGGTTAATTCTACCAATTGTTGCTCTATTGCTTTACATGGG